>NZ_JCASIL010000024.1:0-18145 GCF_059685725.1 Telluria sp. RT2P19 | reverse complement strand
CGTCTACCAATTCCGCCACGTGGGCGTTTTCTGTACTACGACCTGCCTTGCTGCCAAAACCTTCTGGTGCCCACGGAGGGACTCGAACCCCCACACCTCGCGGCACATGGACCTGAACCATGCGCGTCTACCAATTCCGCCACGTGGGCACTGCAACAACTCTGCTACAATAGCAGGCTTTGTCATTTTCCGCTAGATCAACATTTCCTGATCGTCACGCAAAACACCCTGCTGATTACTGCCTTTTCTTCGCTTCGTCGTTACCGCCGTTGCTGAAGAGAGCGAGATTATAGCGGATCATTTTCAATAGTCAAAGACCCACGATGAAGTTCGCGTCGTGGCGTTGCACAAGTTTCCAGGGATGTCCGATAGCACGCCACGTTAGGCGAATCGGATGGACCTCCGTTACACTACGCCTGTCAAGGTGTCAATCAAGCATGCTGCCGCCTATTCATTCATGAGCGGCGCTATTACTGGCCAAGAGAAAAAAGAACCGATTTGAAGCAACCTACTCATACCATTCCAAGCCGCGAGGATATCCTCGCAGTCTTCCGCGACGCTGCCGCACCGCTCGATGCTGCCGGCCTGGCACGTGCCCTCAAGGTCAAGCCCGCCGCCCAGGAAGTCCTGGGCCGCCGCCTGAACGCGATGGAGCGCGACGGCCAGATCCGCTCCGACCGCAGCGGAACCTATATGCTGGCCGACCATTCCGCCTTCGTCGCGGGCAAGGTCGCCGCGCATCGCGACGGCTTTGGATTCGTGATCCCGGATGAACCAGGCCCCGACCTGTTCCTGTCCGACCGCGAGATGCAGAAAGTGCTGCACGGCGACCGCGTGATGGCGCGCGTGACCGGCACTGACCGCCGCGGCCGTCCCGAAGGCTCGATCGTCGAGGTCGTCGAACGCGCCAACACCCACATCATCGGCCGCCTGCTCAACGAAGGCGGCGTGTGGATCGTCTCGCCCGAAGACCAGCGCATTGCGCAGGACGTGCTGGTGTCCGGTTCGCCGGGCAAGGCGCGCGCAGGGCAGGTCGTCAGCGTCGAACTGCTCGAGCAACCCGGCCGCTTCCAGAAGCCGACCGGCCGCATCGTTGAAGTGCTCGGCGAGCTGGACGACCCCGGCATGGAGATCGAGATCGCGGTGCGCAAGTTCGGCGTGCCGCACGTCTTCTCGGCGCCGGCGCTCAAGCAGGCCGCGCGCCTGCCGAACGAAGTGATGGATGCCGACCTGGCGGACCGCGTCGACCTGCGCGACGTACCGCTGGTGACCATCGACGGCGAAGACGCGCGCGACTTCGACGACGCGGTCTACTGCGAGCCGGTCAAGATCGGCCGTGCCAACGGTTACCGCCTGCTGGTCGCGATCGCCGACGTCAGCCACTATGTGAAGCCGAACGACGCACTCGACGCCGATGCGATCGAGCGCAGCACCTCGGTCTATTTCCCGCGCCGCGTGATCCCGATGCTGCCCGAGAAGCTGTCGAACGGCCTGTGCTCGCTGAATCCGGCGGTCGACCGCTGCACGCTGGTGTGCGACATGGTCGTCACGGCGGACGGCGAAGTCACGGCCTACCAGTTCTATCCGGCCGTGATGCATTCGGCCGCGCGCCTGACCTACAACCAGGTGGCCGACATCCTGGGCGACAACGATGGCGAGGAAGCGCAGCAGCGTCCGGGCATCGTCCCGCACCTGCTGAACCTGAACGAGGTGTTCCGCGCGCTGCTCAAGGCGCGCCAGGAGCGCGGCGCGATCGATTTCGAGACGACCGAGACCTATATCGTTTGCAATCCGCTGGGCAAGATCGAAAAGATCATCCCGCGCACCCGCAACGACGCGCACCGCCTGATCGAGGAGTGCATGCTGGCCGCCAACGTGTGCGCCGCCGACTTCCTGCTGCGCCACAAGCATCCGGGCACCTTCCGCGTGCACGCGGTGCCGACCGAAGAGAAACTGAACCAGCTGCGCACCTTCCTCAAGCAGGTGGGCTTGAACCTGGGCGGCGGCAGCAAGCCGACCGCGCGCGACTACGCCGCGGTGATGCAGCAGATCAAGGAGCGTCCCGACGCGGCCCTGCTGCAGACCATGCTGCTGCGCTCGATGCAGCAGGCGGTCTACAGTCCCGACAACGTCGGCCACTTCGGCCTGGCCTACGAGGCGTATGCCCACTTCACCAGCCCGATCCGCCGTTATCCCGACCTGTTGACCCACCGCGCGATCAAGGCGATCCTGCTGGGCAAGCGCTACGAGCCGAAAGGCATCGAGCTGGGCAAGCTCAACTCGACGCAATCGAATTCGGCCCGCAAGCAGGCCGCCAAGGACAAGGCGGAAGGCAAGGCGCCCAAGAGCGAGAAGGACCTGACGATCTGGGACGCGCTCGGCGTGCACTGCTCGGCCAACGAGCGCCGCGCCGACGAAGCCTCGCGCGACGTCGAAAACTGGCTCAAGTGCTTCTTCATGCAGGACAAGATCGGTGAAGAGTTCACCGGGACCGTGGCCGGCGTGACCACCTTCGGTATCTTCGTGCAGCTCGACGAACTGTTCGTCGAAGGCCTGGTGCACATCACCGAGCTCGGCGCGGACTACTTCCAGTACGATGAGGCGCGCCATGAGCTGCGCGGCGAGCGTACCGGCCAACGTTATCAGCTGACCGACCGTGTCACCGTCAGGGTGGCGCGGGTCGACCTCGAGTCGCGCAAGATCGACCTGACGCTGGCGTCCGCGCCTGCCGCCGGCGCCACCGCGTCCGAAGACGAGCCGGGCCGTCGGCCAGGCCGGGGCGAGGGACGTACCGAAGGTCGTGGCGAAGGTCGTGGCGAAGGTCGTAATGACGGTCGCGGCGGCAAGAAGTCGCGCGGCGGCCGTCATCGTGGGCCGAAGCAGGGCGCACCTGTCGTTGAGGCGGTCCCGGTGGAGCTGACGCCGATCGATCGTGCGCGCCAGGCTGCCCAGGAAGCCATCGAGGCGCCGTCGAAGCCGCCGAAATCGCGCAAGGCGCGCGCCAGGGCCAAGGCCGAAGAAAGGATGAATGCCGCAGCTGCCGCGCCGGCTCCCGCACCCGCGCCAACGCCTGCGCCGACGCCCGCGCCGACCCCTGCGCCACAGGTTGAAACGCCCGTCGCCAGTGAGGCGCCAGCGCGCAAGAAGCGTGTGGCCAAGGCGGTTGCCGCGGCCGTGCCAGCACCGGCGCCAGTAGCTGCGCCGGTCGAGCCGGCTCCGGTCAAGGCCCGCGCACGCAAGGCGGCTGCCAAGGCCGCCCCGGTTGCAGAGCTCGTCGCGGAAGCGCCGGCCAAGCCGGCGGCGAAGAAGGCCGCGGCCAAGAAAGCCGTCGCCAAGAAAGCCGCCGCGCCGAGCGAGGCTGACATCAAGGCCGCTGCAAAGAGCGCTGCAAAGCCGGCCGCCAAGAGCGCCGCGAAGCCTGCCGCCAAGAGCGGCGCGAAGCCTGCCGCCAAGAGCGGCAGGGCGCCGGCGGTAGTCAAGCCAGTGAAAACCGTATCCAAAACCAGCAAGAAAAAAGCACCTGAAAGCGATTGAGAAGCAGCAAATGAAAAATAAAATGATTTTCGGCTTCCACGCCGTGACCTCGCGCCTGCGTCATGAGGCGCAGTCGGTGGAAGAGATCTTCGTCGACGCCGAGCGCAACGACGGCCGCATGAAGGACTTGATCGCCAACGCCAAGGCGGCCGGCGTCCGTGTGATGCCGGTCGAGGCCGCGCGTCTCGACAAGATCACCGGCACCCGCCGCCACCAGGGCGTGATCGCCTTCGCCAGCCAGCTGGCGCTGGCGCGCAACCTGGACGAGCTGCTCGATGCGATCGAGGGTCCGCCGCTGCTGCTGATCCTGGATGGCATCACCGATCCGCACAACCTGGGCGCCTGCCTGCGCGTGGCCGACGGTGTCGGCGCGCACGCCGTGATCGTGCCGAAGGACCGCGCGGTCGGCCTGAACGCCACCGCCGCCAAGGTCGCCAGCGGCGCGGCCGAGACGGTGCCCTACATCACCGTGACCAACCTGGCGCGCACCATGCGCGAACTGAAGGAGCGCGACATCCTCCTGATCGGCACCTCGGACGACGCCGAGCGCGGCCTGTACCAGGCCGACTTCACCGGCCCGGCCGCGCTGGTCATGGGCTCGGAAGGCGAGGGCATGCGCCGCCTGACGCGCGAGACCTGCGACGTGCTGGTCAATATCCCGATGTTCGGTTCGGTCGAGAGCCTGAACGTGTCGGTCGCCTCGGGCGTCTGCCTGTACGAGGCCCGCCGCCAGCGCATCGCGCGCGAAGCGTAGGTTTCAGCTGGTTCGCGTCCGTACCTGGATCCCCGCCTGCGCGGGGATCCAGGTCTCTCCGTCCAGCCCCACACTGCGCCATACCCCGCCGCATCACCACCTCCCCAAGCATTTCCCTGCCGGATCGGCTACCATGAAAGCCGTTCCATCTGACGCACGACCATGTTTTTCTCACGACTGCGCGAAGACATTCGCAACATCATCGAGCGCGATCCCGCGGCCCGCAACGGCTGGGAGGTGCTGACCTGCTATCCGGGCCTGCACGCCATCGTCGCCCACCGCTGGGCCCACGCCTGCTGGGCCCTGGGCTTGAAGTGGCTCGGCCGCTTCATTTCGCACCTCGCGCGCATCCTGACCGGCATCGAGATCCACCCCGGCGCCAAAGTCGGCCGCCGGGTCTTCATCGACCACGGCTTCGGCGTGGTGATCGGCGAAACCGCCGTGATCGGCGACGACTGCACCATCTACCAGGGCGTCACCCTGGGAGGCACCACGCTGGTGGCCGGCACCAAGCGCCATCCGACGCTCGAGCGCGGCGTGATCGTCGGGGCCGGCGCGCAGGTGCTGGGCGCCTTCACGGTCGGCGAATACGCCAAGATCGGCTCCAATGCGGTAGTGGTCAAGCCGGTGCCGGCCGGCGCCACGGCGGTCGGCAATCCGGCTCACATCATCCAGAAAGAAGACCAGTCGCGCAGCGCGCGCATGTTCGCCGCCTATGGCGTCACACCCAA
Organism: Telluria sp. RT2P19; assembly: GCF_059685725.1. Taxonomy (NCBI): domain Bacteria; kingdom Pseudomonadati; phylum Pseudomonadota; class Betaproteobacteria; order Burkholderiales; family Oxalobacteraceae; genus Telluria; species Telluria sp. RT2P19. The sequence goes on along the minus strand of NZ_JCASIL010000024.1, from coordinate 13,126 downwards.
CGGCGACGACCCGCTGTCAAAAGCCCTGCGCGGCCTGATCGACCACGCCGCGCGCCAGGACGAGCAGATCGAACGCCTCACCGACACTCTGCGCGCCGCCGGCCTGTGCTGCCCGCGCGTGGACGAGGGTGATAAACTCGACTCGGAACAAATGAACCGATTGGTAGATTAAGGAACCGCATGACGAATGACATGGTGAGCAGCACCACGAACAGCAACGACGTCACGGCCGTGCTGGACCCGGTCGAGCTGCGCGTACTGGCCGTGCTGGCCGAAAAAGAAGCGCTGACGCCCGATAACTATCCGATGTCGCTGAACGCGATCGTCAACGGCTGCAACCAGCTGTCGAGCCGCGATCCGGTGATGCAGCTGTCCGACGACATCGTCCTCGACACCCTGCAGCGCCTCGCCGAGCGCAAGCTGGTCAACGCGATCTCGCAGGCCGGCGCGCGCGTGGTCAAGTACGAGCACCGGATGCGCATCAAGTGGACGCTCGAGCAAGACAAGCTGGCGGTGCTCGCCATCCTGATGCTGCGCGGCCTGCAGACCGCCGGCGAGATCCGCACCCGCAGCGGCCGCCTGCACGAATTCAAGAGCGTGCAGGACGTCGAGACGGCGTTGCAGTTCCTGATCGATAAATACCCGCCGCTGGTGGTCAAGCTCGAGCGCGCACCGGGCACCAAGGAATCGCGCTACGGCCAGCTGCTGGGCGGCGAGATCACGATCGTGGCCGGCAGCGAGCAGACGTCGGGCAGCGCGAGCGGTTTGACCCAGGGCGGCCGTATCGCCCAGCTCGAGGAAGAAGTCGCCGCGCTGCGCGGCGACATGGACGAGCTCAAGGCGCAGTTCGAGGCGTTTCGCCAGCAGTTTCAGTAGGCACCGCTTCGCGCTCTGGCGCGAGCTCGACCAGGGTATCGTCGCTCCAGCTGGTGTCGCCCAGTGGAACACGAAAAACCCTGCCCTCGGTCCCGAGCAGGGCGCTGCGGTTGCCATCGACCAGCACCGCAAAATGCAGCGCCTCTGTGTGCTTGAACGTGAAGCCCGACTTGCCTTCGAAAGTGAAGCCACACCAGTCGCGCGTGCGCAGTAAAGTGTTTGCGGCCAGCACGACCCATAGCGGCATCTCTTCCTTGATGATCGCGACCTGCACCTGACACTCCAGGCGCAGGTCACCGAGGCGCCGTACATGGTCGGGCATGCCGGGCGAACGCACCACCGGTGTCACCCGGTACAAGCGCCGCTGCTGGTTCAGCACCAGTTCGCTGTTCGCATCCAGCGCGGCCTGGCTGCGCGGCACGATGAACATGCCGTCCGTGTCGACCGCCAGCGCCAGGCTGAAGCCGTCATCGCCGCCAAGACGCGCCATCGGCAGCAGCGGCTTTTCCGCGACGCGGTCGCGCGGCTCGACCCGGAACCGCAGCAACTCTACCTTCGGGGCCATCCCACGATATTTGTCGAACGCGTCCAGGCCGGCAACGATTGCCGCATACTTGCGCACCGCGGGATCGCGCATCGCATTGACCTTGATTTCCCCGGGGCTGTCGGGTTTGCCGTTCTGAGCGCCAGCAGGCGCGCCGGCGCCCAAGAGGGCCGCGAAAGCAAGGGGGAAGAAGGCACGCATCGCGCTCAACCCTCGTCGCGCCAGCGGCGCAGCTGGATCGCGCCGTAGATCATGGCGCAGCCGGCGGCGGCGGCGATCCACACGGCGGGCGAAGCCAGCGTGCCGTACGACAGGCCGAGCAGCATCGGTCCGTCGAAGCCGGCGTTCTGTTGCGCCATCGCGGCGCCATTGACTTCGCCGAACCAGATGCCCGGGAAGAGTCCGCCCAGGATGCGCGCCACGACTTCTTCGCCGAACCATTTGAAGTTCAGGCTCAGGCCCGAGAAGCGGCCGACCAGGAAATCGAACCAGGCCAGCAGCGCCAGCGCCACCAGCGGCACGCCCACCGCCCACAGGAACACCTTGGAGCGCGCCCAGCTCGACACCAGCAGCAGCCAGCCGACGGTCGGCAGCGCCCACAGGATGTACAGCGGCAGGAAAGCCAGCAGGTAGAGCGGCGACAGGTAGAAGTCCACGTTGGCCAGCACCGGCGCGATCAGGTTGACGCCCTTGACCGCGCTGGACAGGAGGCCGAGCACCAGCAGGATCAGCGCCGTGCCGATGCCGATCGCCACCGTGAGCAGCGGCGCCACCGCCAGCGCGACCGCGGCCTTCGACAGCACCGTCTGCCGGTCCGACATCGGCAGCGATTTCCAGAACAGGATGCTGCGGTCGCGCCGGTCGTCGTGCAGGGCGGCCAGGCAATAGAAGAAGGCCACCACCGGCAGCACCAGGAATAGCGGCGCCGTGATCGCCAGGTAGCTCGAGGCCGCGAGCGCCGCCGCCTTGGCGACCATCTCGGGCGGGAGGCCGTCGATCGTGATCATCTGCTGGCCGTTGGCCTGGATGTGGAAGCCGCTGGCCGTCAGCGCGTACAGGAAGCCGCCGCCAAGCAGCAGGATCAGGGCCACCGCCACCGCCAGCGGGGCATAGATGAAGGCGCCCTTGTGTTCCCACAGCTCGCGCCGGATCAGCCATTTCATCGTATTCATGCGTAGCTTCCTTTCATGGTGGCGACGAACAGGTCGGCCACGCTCGGGTGGCGTACTTCGCCGAGGGCTTCGAGCTGGGTGCGCGACAGGCCGCCGGCGCGCTGGGTATCGAACAGCATCACCGACTTGCCGAACATGGTGCGCTGGTCGATCGGCTGCAGCGCCCGCGCGGCGGCGGCTTTCTCGTTCGGCACCATGACCTCGACGTAGCGCCGGCCGATCTCTTCCATCGATGCCGCCAGCGCGATCCTGCCTTCGCGGATGAACAGCAGGTCGGTCAGGATGTGTTCGACCTCTTCGACCTGGTGGGTCGTGATGACGATGGTCTTGCCTTCGTCAAAATAATCTTCCAGCAGGTTCTGGTAGAACTGCTTGCGGTAAAGGATGTCCAGGCCCAGCGTCGGCTCGTCCAGCACCAGCAGCCTGGCGTCGATCGCCATCACCAGCGCCAGGTGCAGTTGCACGATCATGCCCTTCGACATTTCCTTGACCTTCATGGTGGGCTTGAGCTTGGTGCTGGCGATGTAACGCTCGGCCTTGCTGCGGTCGAAGCGGGGATGCACGCCGGCGACGAAGTCGACCGCATCCTTCACCCGCAGCCAGCGCGGCAGGATGGCGACGTCGGCGATGAAGCACACATCCTTCATCAGCTCGTCGCGCTGGGTGCGTGGATCGAGGCCCAGCACCGACAGCTCGCCCTCGAAGGGGATCAGGCCGAGTGCGGCTTTCAGGGTGGTCGTCTTGCCCGAACCGTTGGGACCGATCAGGCCGACGATGCGGCCGGCCGGGATCTCGAAATCGATGCCGTCCACGGCCACCTGCTTGCCGTAGCGCTTGCTCAAACCACGTGCCGACAGGGCCGCGTTGGGGATTGAATTCATGCCGCACCTCCATGTGCGCTGCGCAGCAGTTGCTCGATATCCAGGCCGAGACGGCGGATGCGCTCGACCATGGCCGGCCACTCCTCGCGAATGAAGCGCTCGCGTTCGCTCGCCAGCAGTTTTTCGCTTGCTCCCTCGGTGACGTACATGCCAATTCCCCTTCGCTTTTCCACGAGATTCTCGTCGACCAGTTCCTGATAAGCCTTCGAAACAGTGATCGGGTTCAATTGATACTCGGCGGCGATCGAGCGCACCGAGGGCAGGGCGTCGCCGGCCTTCAATACGCCGTCGAGCATCATGCCGACCACCCGCTCCTTGAGCTGGCGGTAGATCGGGGCGTTATCGTTCCAGCCGGCGGTCATCGTCGTTCCCCCTGCCGGTAAGGTGCGGCGTGGTATCCATGCTTGCCTCCTTGGTGATGTATTGCGGTGGTGTTGTACTTAACTATAACACCATGCGCGCGCATGTAAACATGCATATGCGAAAATAAATCGGAAGCTGGCCGGCCGGGCCGGCGGCGTTACAGGGAAGGGCCGTCGAGGCCGTGACGCACGATGCCGCCGTCCGCATGCAGTGCGATCCACCCGCCGCGCAGCGGTGCGGCGTCGAGCTCCCAATCCGGCAGCACATAGCGCAGCCGTTCGCCATGCTCGTGCACGGCAGGGCGGTGGGTATGGCCATGGATGATGATGTCGGCGCCGGTCTCGGCGAACACGGCGTCGATCGCGTCAGGCGTCACGTCCACGGTGTCGTACGATTTTTCGGTATGCGCCTCGCGCGAGCCTTCGCGCAAGCCGGCGATGATGGCCTTGCGCTGGGCCAGCGGCATGCCGAGGAACTGGGCCTGCCAGGCCGGTTGGCGTACCTGGGCGCGAAACGCCATGTACTTGACATCGAGCGTGCACTGGGCGTCGCCGTGGATGAGGGCCACCCGGTGCGGGCCGGCCTCGATCACCTGCGGCTCTTGCAGCAGTTGCAGGCCGGCGGCCCGGGCGAAGGCGTCGCCGACGAGGAAGTCGCGGTTGCCGGCGATCCAGTAGACGGCGGTGCCGGCGTCGGTCACCGCACGGATGGCGGCGGCGATGCGCGCATTGAACGGGTCGGCGAGGTCGTCGTCGCCGGCCCAGTATTCGAAGATGTCGCCGAGCAGGTAGAGCCGCTCGGCGTGCAGCGCGCGCTCCGTCAGGAAGGCCAGGAAGGCCTCGACGGTGCGCGGGTGCGCGACCTGCAGGTGCAGGTCGGAGATGAACAGCGCGAGCGGGCGCGCAGGCAGCGTCATCGGATCGACTCGAGCTGGTGCGCGCCGCGCATTACAGCACTTCGATTTTTTCGATGATGACGTCGTCAGCCGGCACGTCGGCGTGCATGCCGCTACGGCTGGTCTTGACGCCGTTGATCGCGTCGACCACTTCCTGGCCTTCGGTCACTTTACCGAACACGGCGTAGCCCCAGCCGTCCTGGCCCGGGTAGTCGAGGAAGGCGTTGTTCTTGGTGTTGATGAAGAACTGGGCCGACGCCGAGTGCGGCGCCGAGGTGCGGGCCATCGCCAGCGTGTACTTGTCGTTCTTCAGGCCGTTCTTGGCTTCGTTCTCGACGGTCGCGTCGGCCGGCTTTTGCTTCATGCCCGGCTCGAAACCGCCGCCCTGGATCATGAAGTCCTTGATCACGCGGTGGAAGATGGTATTGGTGAAGTGGCCCTTGTTGACGTAGTCCACGAAGTTGGCAACGGTCTTCGGTGCTTTTTCTGCGTCCAGCTCGGCGGTGATATTGCCCTGGTTGGTGGTGATGAGGATGGTCGTCATGGTTTGTCCTATTCTAGGGGGTTGTTATGGTTGCGTGACAGCGCAAATGCGATTGCAACTACGGCAAAACATTATTTTACTAGCTTGTCGCCCTTGAGCTGGGTCACCGACGTAATCTTGATCGGCACGACCGGCACATTCTGCATGCCGCGCACGTCGTCGACCACCACGCCCTTGATCTTGTCGACCACTTCCTGGCCCTTCACGACCTTGCCGAACACGGTATAGCCCGAGCCCTTCACGAAAGGATGGTCGATGCCGGAATTGTCGGCGACGTTGATGAACCATTGCGAGGTCGCGCTGTCGGGATGATCCTCGCGCGCCATGGCGATGCTGTAGGGCGTGTTCGACAGGCCGTTGTTCGACTCGTTCTTGACCGGCTTGAGGGTCTTGCGGCCTTCGAACTTTTCGTTCATGCCGCCGGCCTGGATCATGAAGCCGTCGATCACGCGGTGGAAGATCGTGCCATTGTAGAAGCCCGACTTGACGTAGGCGGCGAAATTGGCGACCGTCTTCGGCGCGTTTTCCTGGTCGAGCTGGACGACGATGGTGCCCATCGTGGTCTTGATCGCATATTGCGGACCAACCATGGCCGGGGCCTCGGCGGCTTGCGGCCCGGCGGCCGGTTCGGCGCTCTCCTGGGCCAGCGCGGCGCCAGAAAAAACGAGGCCGCAAGCAAGCGCGACGGCGGCGCCCGTCATGCGGGCGAGCAGGGAACGACGGGTGATCAATGACGACATCTGGCTTCCTCTGATGGACCTCGCGCAAGGCGCTGTCAAGGGTTTTCCCGAAAAATAAAGCTGGACCGTATGCGGCCAGCCGGGATTTTATCAATGCTATACTTTACGAAAGGGCATTCGCAGCGAATCGTCCCATTCTATCAAATAAGAACAACACCGAGGAGCCAGGCGAACCCGACGCCGCACCCGTCCAAGGCGCGCAAGCATGCTGCGCCGGGGCGGGTATTGCGGCCTCTGCTTCGCCTGTTTTGCCTCTTCCGAAACGGAATTCAATGAGCCAACTCAAGATTTACAACACGCTCGCGCGTGACAAGCAGGTATTCGTTCCCAAGGTCAATGGCAAGGTCGGCATGTATGTGTGCGGCATGACCATCTACGATTACTGCCATGTCGGCCACGCGCGAATGATGATGGCTTTCGACGTCGTGTACCGCTGGTTGATGGCGTCCGGCTACGACGTCAACTACGTGCGCAACATCACCGACATCGACGACAAGATCATCAAGCGTGCGGTCGAGAACGGCGAGACCATCGGTGCGCTCACTTCGCGCTTCGAACGATACATGGACGAAGACACGGCCGCACTCGGCATCCTGCCGCCGACCGTCGTCCCGCGCGCCACCGAATACGTGCCGCACATGCTCTCCATCATCGAGAAGCTCGAACAAAAAGGCCTGGCCTACAAGACCGACGAAGGCGACGTGAACTACGCCGTGCGCGGCTTCGACGGCTATGGCAAGCTGTCCGGCAAGTCGCTGGACGACCTGCGCGCCGGCGAGCGGGTCGACGTCAATACAGGCAAGCGCGACCCGCTCGATTTCGTGCTGTGGAAGGCCGCCAAGGAGTCCGAGCCGGCCGAAGCCAAATGGGATTCGCAGTGGGGGCGCGGCCGTCCGGGCTGGCACATCGAGTGCTCGGCCATGTCGTGCGCGACGCTCGGCGAACACTTCGACATCCACGGCGGCGGCGCCGACCTGCAGTTCCCGCACCACGAGAACGAGATCGCGCAGTCCGAGGGCGCGTTTGGCGGCCCGATGGTCAACTACTGGATCCACAATGGCTTCGTGCGTGTCGATAACGAGAAGATGTCCAAATCGCTGGGCAATTTCTTCACCATCCGCGACGTGCTCAAGAAGTACGACGCCGAGGTGGTGCGCTTCTTCATCCTGCGCGCGCACTACCGCAGCCCGCTGAACTATTCCGACGTCCACATCGACGACGCCAAGGGCGCCCTCACGCGCCTGTACACGGCGCTGAGCGACATCGACCTGGGCGATGGCGAACTGGCCGTCGATTGGGACGAGCCGCACGCCAGGCGCTTGCGCGAAGCGATGGACGACGATTTCAACACCCCGCTGGCGGTGGCCGAACTGTTCGACCTGGCGAGCGAGATCAACCGCAGCAAGTCGGTCGCGGCGGCGCGTCAATTGAAGGCGCTGGCCGCCGTGCTGGGCTTGCTCGAACGTTCGCCGCAAGCCTTCCTCCAGGCCGGCACGCCGGGCGAAGGCGGTCTCGATGAGGCGGCGATCCTCGATGCGATCGCGCGCCGCGCGGCCGCCAAGGCCGCGCGCGACTTCGCCCAGGCCGACGCGATCCGCAAGGAGCTGACCGTTGCCGGCATCGTCCTCGAAGACAAGGCCGACGGAACGACCTGGCGCCGCGCATAATGGCAGCGAACAAGGACAAGGCCGGCGGCGCCGCCGCAGGCGATAGCGTGCAGTCGGCGCCGGATGCGCTGGCGGTACCGATCTACTGGGCCGAGGCAAAACGTGAGCTGATGCAACGCGACCGCATCATGAACAAGCTGATCCCCCAGTTCGGCGACCTGCACCTGCGCGGCCAGCCCGACCCGTTCACCACGCTGGCGCGTTCGATCGTCGGCCAGCAGGTGACGCCGAAGGCGGCCGACCTGGCCTGGGGCAAGCTGCTGGCCCTCTGCCCGAAACTGGCGCCGGGCCAGGTGATCAAGCTGGGCGCCGTACAGCTGTCGGGCTGCGGCCTGTCCAAGCGCAAGACCGAATACATCCTCGACCTGGCCGACCATTTCAAGGCCAAGCGGGTGCATGCCGACCTGTGGTCGGAAATGGATGACGAGGCCGTCATCGCCGAGCTGGTCCAGATCCGCGGCATCACCCGCTGGACAGCCGAGATGTTTTTGATATTTAATCTGCTGCGACCGAACGTCCTGCCACTGGACGACGGCGGCCTGATCCAGGGCATTAGCCAAAACTATTTCTCGGGCGAACCTGTCTCGCGCAGCGATGCGCGCGAGGTCGCCGCCAACTGGGAACCCTGGCGCACGGTGGCGACATGGTATCTGTGGCGCAGCCTGGACCCGGTCGCGCCGGCTCACTAGGCTTTCACCCGTCATCTTCAACTCGGCAATTCTGGCATTCGATAGGCTGTCGGCTTACGGTAGAATAGCGCCCTGATCCGCCGCGCATAACGGAGCGCGGCCAAGACATTACCCCGGAGGTACAATGACTAAAACAACTTTCCTCAATTTTGAACAGCCGATTGCCGAGCTCGATTCCAAGATTGAAGAGCTGCGTTTCGTACAAGACGATTCCGCCGTCGACATCTCCGAAGAGATCGACCGCCTGGACAAGAAGAGCCAGCAGCTCACCAAGGACATCTATGCCAAGCTGACTCCGTGGCAAGTGTCGCAGATCGCGCGTCACCCGCAGCGTCCGTACACGATGGACTATGTGAACGCGATCTTCACCGATTTCCACGAACTGCACGGTGACCGCACCTTCGCCGACGACCAGTCGATCATGGGCGGCCTGGCCCGCTTCAACGGCCAGCCCTGCATGGTGATCGGCCACCAGAAGGGGCGCGACACGAAAGAGCGCGCGATGCGCAACTTCGGCATGCCCAAGCCCGAGGGCTACCGCAAGGCGATGCGCCTGATGAAATTGGCCGAGAAGTTCGGCCTGCCGATCTTCACCTTCGTCGACACGCCCGGCGCGTTCCCGGGCATCGACGCCGAAGAGCGCGGCCAGTCCGAAGCCATCGGCCACAACCTGTTCGTCATGGCCGAACTGAAAGTGCCGCTGATCGCCACCATCATCGGTGAAGGCGGTTCGGGCGGCGCGCTGGCGATCGCCGTGGGCGACGCCGTGCTGATGCTGCAATACTCGACCTATTCGGTGATTTCGCCCGAAGGCTGCGCGTCGATCCTGTGGAAGACCTCGGAGCGCGCCAGCGAAGCCGCCGAGGCCCTGGGCTTGACCGCGCACCGCCTGAAGGCGATGGGCCTGGTCGACAAGATCGTCAACGAGCCGCTGGGCGGCGCCCACCGCGATCCGGCGCAGATGGCGCAACTGCTCAAGCGCGCACTGGCCGATACCCTGCGCCAGTTTGCGGGCATGAAGACCAAGGACCTGCTGGAAGCCCGTCATGCGAAGCTGATGAGCTATGGCAAGTTCAAGGAAACCCTGCCGCGCGAGGAGTAATCCTCTGAGCCGTTCCAAACGCGGGGCCGACCCGGCCGGGCTGGTCCCGGCATCGTTCGCGCAGGCCATGCTCGGCCTGCGCGCAAAATACGCTCCCCGATCCATTGCAGTAGCCTGTAGCGGCGGCCTCGATTCGATGGTCTTGCTGCGGCTTGCCCATGATTGGTGCACCCAAGCCGGCGTCGCGCTGCACGCTTTCCATGTTCATCACGGCCTGAGTCCGCATGCCGACGCCTGGCTGGCGCATTGCGAGCGCAGTGCGGCGGCGCATGGCGCCAGCTTCGACCATCGCCGCGTGACGATCCCGAACGACGGTACGGGCGTCGAGGCGGCGGCGCGCAAGTTGCGCTACGCGGCGCTCGGCGAGATGTGCCGCGCCCATGGCGCTGGCCTGCTGCTCACCGCCCATCACCTCGATGACCAGGCCGAGACCGTGCTGCTGCAACTGCTGCGCGGCGCGGGGCCGGCCGGCCTGTCGGGGATGGATGCCGACAATCGTGCACCCGGCCTGCTGGGCGCTGGCGAACTGGCGATGGCGCGGCCCCTGCTGTCGCAAGCGCGCGCGGCGCTGGAAGCGTATGCCGCCCAGCAGGCGCTGAGCTGGGTCGAGGACGAATCGAACCAGGATCCACGCTATACCCGCAATGCGCTGCGCCACCAGGTGATGCCGGCGTTGGCGCGCCATTTCCCGGGCTTTCAGGCGCGCCTGGCGCGCGGCGCGGCCCACGTGGCGTCGGCCCAGCGCCTGCTCGATGAGCTCGCGGCGCAGGACCTGGCGGCCTGCCAGGAAGGCGAGGCCATCGACCTGGCCTACTTGTCCAGGCTGAGCACGGACCGGGTCGACAACTTCATGCGCCACCTGTTCACCGTGCGCGGCCTGGCGATGCCGACCACGGCCTGGTTGAATGAAATGGTGGCGCAGCTGTTCTCGGCGCGCGAGGATGCGCAGTTGAAGGTCACGCATCCGGGCTGCCATATCCGCCGCCATCGCGGCAAGCTGGTCCTGACTCCGCAGTTGCCCGACTTGGCCGGCATGCGCGATCCCGACGATATCGGCGTGCTCGACAAGCAAGGACAATCCTTCCGCTGGCAGGGCGAGGCGTCGCTCGCGTTCCCCGACTACGGCGGCGTGCTGCACTTCGAGCCTGCCGGACAGGGCTTCGATGCGGCCTGGCTGCGCGCGCAGTGCCTGACCATCGATTTTCGCAAGGGCGGCGAACGGCTCAAGCCCGCTGCCAACCGGCCAACGCGCAGCCTGAAGGCGCACTATCAGGCGTTGGGCGTGCCGGCCTGGGAGCGCGAGCGCCTGCCGACCGTCAGCCGCGACCTGGACCTGCTGTTCGCGGCGGGCATCGGCATGGATTGCCGGCACTGGTCTGCCGCCGGCGAGGCGCTGATCGGACTGCGTTGGGAGGCGTTTCCAGCTTAGATTGTATAGGCAAGTGTATTCCGAAAACGCATTAGGTTATTTTCTTTCCATATAGCTTTTTCGGGCTCCAAGCCTTGTGATGCCGCGTTGCAGCATGCTACATTAAGAGTCTTCTTTGATCTTTACACAAGCTGGAATCCTTCCTTATATGGCTTTAATTGTCCACAAGTATGGCGGGACGTCGATGGGCTCGACGGACCGTATCAAGAATGTCGCGGCCCGCGTGGCCAAGTGGCATGACGCCGGCCACCAAATCGTCGTGGTCCCGTCCGCGATGTCGGGCGAGACCAATCGCCTGATTGGCCTGGCCAGGGAAATCATGGCGCAGCCGGACCCGCGCGAACTGGACATGATCGCGTCGACCGGCGAGCAGGTGTCGGTTGGCCTCCTGGCCATGGCGCTGCTGGCCATCGGCAAGGATGCGGTGTCGTACACCGGCTGGCAGGCGGGCATCCGCACCGACTCGTCGTTCACCAAGGCGCGCATCCAGTCGATCGACGACAGCCGCGTGCTGCGTGACGTCGCGGCCGGCAAGATCGTCATCATCACCGGCTTCCAGGGCGTGGACGAAGAAGGCAATATCTCTACCCTGGGCCGCGGCGGTTCCGATACGTCGGCAGTGGCCATCGCGGCCGCGCTGAAGGCCGATGAATGCCTGATCTATACTGACGTCGATGGCGTCTACACGACCGACCCGCGCGTGGTGGACGAGGCGCGCCGCCTGTCGAAGATCACGTTCGAGGAAATGCTCGAGCTGGCTTCGCTGGGCTCGAAGGTGCTGCAGACTCGCTCGGTCGAGTTCGCCGGTAACTACCAGGTGCCGACGCGCGTGCTGTCGTCGCTGACCGATCCCCTGATGCCGCTGGAAGAAGAAGCCCAGTCCGGCACCCTGATTTCGTTTGAGGAAGAAAGCAATATGGAACAAGCCGTCATCTCCGGCATCGCGTTCAATCGCGACGAAGCAAAGATCACCGTCCTGGGCGTGCCGGACAAGCCAGGCGTGGCCTACCACATCCTGGGACCGATCGCCGATGCCAACATCGAAGTCGACATGATCATCCAGAACCAGTCGGTGGACGGCAAGACCGATTTCACCTTCACCGTGCCGCGCAATGACTACGTCAGGGCGATGGGCGTGCTCGAGAGCCAGCAGGAAGCGCTGGGCGCGGCCAAGGTGCTGGGCGACGCCAAGGTGTCGAAGGTGTCGGCAGTGGGCGTCGGCATGCGCAGCCACGTCGGCGTCGCGTCGCAGATGTTCCGCACCTTGTCGGAAGAGGGCATCAATATCCAGATGATCTCGACCTCGGAGATCAAGATCTCGGTGCTGATCGACGAAAAATACATGGAACTGGCCGTGCGTGCGCTGCACAAGGCTTTTAACCTCGAGCAAGGTTAACAAATTTCAAAATTTTGGGCGTGCGTTCTTGACGCAATGAGTACCAGCCCTTAAGATGCCTGCACTCAGCGCTGACGTGCAAACGTTGGTTCTGATGGGAGACGTGGCCGAGTGGCCGAAGGCACTTCCCTGCTAAGGAAGCATACGGCTTATACCCGTATCGTGGGTTCGAATCCCACCGTCTCCGCCAAGACACTGTTTGAAGGCAACCTTTAAACAATCTAGAAGCCCGCAGCGCTATGAGTGCTGCGGGTTTTTGTTTTCTGATCGCCAAAACCTGTCATCAATACGAATTCCGATGCGGAATTCGTATTGCGTGTCAAAGGATGATGAACGGTCTCAGGAAACGTCGGAACTGAACCGCCCCGGCTTTCGTAGAGGCGGTTAGTGTGAGTCAGGGCGCATTGAGCCAGGACCCTATTCCAGCGAGCTAATTCGACAGCTTCACGCATTTTCCAAGGAGCGCGGTGGTGGATCAGCTCAGCCCTGTAAAGCCCATTTATGGTGTCGGCCAACGCGTTATCGTAACGGTTGCCCTCGCTGCCCACAGTTGTCGATGCCGGCTTCTGCCAAGCGCTCGGTGTGCTTGATCGACACATATTCCACCCCTATCGCTGTGAGAACCGGCCCGTTTCGTTCAGGCTGACGCGCACACAGCGCTGTTCCAGCACGCAGAGCACGAAGTCTTCCGCATCGAGCTGCTCACCCATCGTAAGCGTCCAGCCATCCCACCTTCACGGCCGAATCAAGCTGGCGTAGAGTCCGCAAATGGCAGCAGCGAATCGATCTTACTGTTCGGGCAGGTCGGCAGTTTGTCGAGGGTGTCGG
>NZ_JCASIL010000023.1:0-94608 GCF_059685725.1 Telluria sp. RT2P19 | reverse complement strand
GAACGGGTACGCTGCTTTCTGTTTTTTGGGCTTCTTGGTGGTCATCACTTCGGTCATGGAACAGTCCTTTCGGCATTATTTCATGACCCCGTTCCACACAGAAAATCTGACAGGCTCTCGCATGCCGATACACAAGTTGCGCTGCAGCCAGCTTCGAGCTGCACGTCTATCGGATTTGCAGCCCCGGTTACGTCGGATACCGCTGCGATGGCCGACGCGTCGTCGGAAATCACGCACCATCCTGCCGCCCAGCCAGTCTGTAAGGGCAAAAGCGCGAACAATATGATCAGAAACAGGCGCTTCATGGAGTCCTTGACTGCTCGGTTACGGAAGAGAACACTGGAGTATGGCAAATTTTACAACGCCCGCCGGGCAGAAACATGGGTCTCGAATTGTTGTAGATCTGATTATGTTTGTTCTGTATGGGCTGGATCGTCGCCCTGTTCAGACCGCCCCGCGCGACTGGCCATGCTTCGGGTGGCAGTGCGCGTCCAGGGGGCGATGACTATCGGGTCTTGTCGGATACCGGAGGTGCTGCACGGCCACCGAACAGCGCGTGCAAAACGATGAGCGTGGCGCCGACCGTGATCCCGATATCGGCGATGTTGAAAGCTGGCCAGTGATGCGCTCCTGCATGCACATCGATCCAGTCAACGACGCCCATCCGCGCAGTTCGGTCAACGAGATTGCCAACCGCTCCGCCAAGGATCATCGCCAGAGCGATCCTTTCCGCGGAGCCTGTTTCAGGTTTCCGGATCATCCGGACGATCAGGATCGACGCGAGTACGGCTACAACAATGAAAAGGTAGCGTTGCCATCCGCCGGCCGTGGCCAGAAGACCGAACGCCGCTCCCTGGTTGATCACATGGACGATGTTCAACAAGGGTAACAACTCGATCTGCTGGCCGTAGGCCAGATGTTCCACGATTGCGGCCTTGGTGACCAGGTCGGCAAGTGCGATAAGCCCGGCGACCAACACGGCAGCGAGCGGTGAAAAGGGTTTGGCCACTATCGGTTCCTATACAGTTGACGGTCAGATGTTCAGCGCACGCTTGTCGACAGCGAGCGACGCTTCCCTGATTGCTTCATACAATGTCGGGTGCGCGTGGCAGATCCGGGCAATGTCCTCCGAAGACGCCGAAAACTCGAGCGCCATTGCCGCTTCACCGATCATTTCCGACGCGAGCGAGCTGACGATATGCACGCCCAGCACAAGGTCCGACTCGGCATCGGCTAGGACCTTGACAAACCCCTGTGCGTCGCCGTGGCCGAGTGCGCGCCCGTTGGCCGAGAAAGGGAACTGTCCCGACTTGAATGCGCGGCCTTCGCGTGCCAGTTCCTGCTCCGTCTTGCCAACCCACGCGGCTTCGGGACTCGTGTAGATGATGAAGGGGATGGCGGCGTAATTCACCTGCCCGGATTGCCCTGCGACGATCTCGGCGACCATGATTCCCTCTTCCTCGGCCTTGTGCGCAAGCATTGGCCCGCGCACGACGTCACCGATGGCAAACAGGTTCGGCAATATCGTGCGGCAGTGTTCATCGACCGGCACATAGCCGCGCTGGTCAAGCTCCAGGCCAATTGCCTCGATTCCCAACCCATCCGTATTGGGCACGCGCCCGATCGCCACGATCACCTTGTCGCAAGCGAGCTCCTTGGCGGCGCCAGCACGGTCGCGATACGAAATCTGCACCCCGCCGCCGCTGAGCGCGATGCTGTCGATGCTCACGCCAAGGTCGAATTTCAGCCCTTGGCCAGACATCAGCTTGAGCATTTCCTTGGACACGGCGGTGTCGCAGCCGGGCAGGAAGTCCGGCATGGCGTCGAGCAGGGTGACATCCGCACCCAGGCGCCGCCACACTGAGCCTAGCTCGAGACCGATCACGCCGGCGCCAACCACACACAGGCGTTTCGGCACCTCGCGGAAATCGAGCGCTCCGGCGTTGTCGCAGATGATTGCATTGTCGATCCGGGTGCCTGGCAGCTGGCGCGGCTTCGACCCGGTGGCGATGATCACGTTACCCGCGCTGATCTCCTGCACGGAATTTTCGGCCGAGACTTCCAGGGAATATACCCCGTCCTGCATCCCGACGAAGCGCGCGCGCGCCTTGATAAAGTCGACCTTGTTCTTCTTGAACAGGTATTCGATCCCTTTGGCCATTTTCGAGACCACCCCGTCCTTCCGATCGATCATCTTGTCGACCTCGATCGCCGCGCCGCCAGTGGTGATACCGTGCTCGGCGGTGTGGTGGACGACCTGTTCGTACAGGTGGCTCGACGCAAGCAATGCCTTGGATGGAATGCATCCCACGTTCAGGCAGGTTCCTCCGGGGCGCGCCTGGCCGTCGGGTGCGGCGTAAGGATTCGATTCAATGCAGGCCACGGACAAGCCGAGTTGTCCGGCGCGGATTGCGGCGATGTACCCGCCTGAACCCGCGCCAACGATGACCAGGTCGTATTGCGCTTTCATGTGATTCCTTCCAATGTTCGAGTCCTTGCGTTCACTCTACTGGACTGTTCAAATTCCCTCCGCCACGTTCTCGGGCGGACGGGCGAAGCGCTGGTAAAGCGTCGGCAGCACGAACAGCGTCAGGATCGTAGCGGAGATCAGGCCTCCGATCACAACGGTGGCCAACGGCCGCTGCACCTCGGCGCCGGCGCCGGTTGCCAATGCCATCGGGACGAAGCCCAGCGATGCGACCAGTGCCGTCATCAAGACGGGGCGCAGGCGCCGCAGCGCACCTTCGCGCACCGCTTGTGCCCACGGAAGCTGTTTCGCCACGTCGTCGATCGAGCCCACCATTACCAGCCCGTTGAGGACAGCGACGCCGGACAGTGCGATGAATCCAACGGCCGCCGAGATCGAAAACGGCATGCCACGCAGCCAGAGTGCGGCGATACCCCCGATCAGGGCGAGAGGCACGCCCGTAAACACGACCGCGGCCGAACGCCAAGACCCAACAGCCGAGTACAGCAACGCGATGATGAGCGCGAAGCAGGCTGGTACCACGACTGCCAAACGCATCCGCGCACGCTCGAGGTTCTCGAATTGCCCGCCCCAGGTAATCCATGCACCGGCGGGCACCCGTACGTCCGCGTTGATGCTTGCGCGCGCTTCGCTGACCACGCTGGCGATGTCACGTCCGCGCACGTTGGCCTGTACCACGACGCGACGCTTGCCGTTCTCGCGACTGATCTGGTTCGGTCCCTTGGCCGTCTCCAGCGCGGCCACCGACCCCAGCGGCACGAAACTGCCGCTTGGCGTCAGCACTGGCAACTGGCGCAAGGCTTCCACATCGTTCCTGCTGGTCTCACCCAGTTTCACCACCACGTCGAAGCGCCTGTCGCCTTCATAGATGGAACCAGCCTCCCGGCCCGCGATGGCTGCCGCCAGTGTGTCGTGCACGTCCTGAGCGGATAATCCAACCCGCGCCATGGCGTCGCGGTCCAGCCGCACATCGAGCAGCGGAAGCCCCTGCACCTGCTCTACCCGGACGTCCTCCGCGCCCTCGACCGCACGCAGTTTTTCGGCAACCTGCTCGGCGGTGCGGATCATGGCGTTGAAATCGTCGCCGTAGACCTTGACGGCAATGTCGCCCCGTACGCCGGCCAGCAGTTCGTTGAAGCGCATCTGGATCGGCTGGGTCAGCTCGTAGTTCTGGCCCGGGATGCCTGCAACCGCCTTCTCGATCTTCTCAACCAGCTCGGCCTTGCTCATCCCGGGTTCCGGCCATTCCGAACGGTCTTTAACGATGACAAAGGTGTCCGTGATATTCGGCGGCATAGGGTCGGCGGCCAGTTCAGCCGTACCTGTTCGGGAGAAGACCAGCTTTACCTCGGGCAGCTTGCCGACCGCCTTCTCGACAGCGAACTGCATCGCCTGGCTCTGGTCCAGGGAGGTTCCGGGAATGCGGGCGACCTGCAGCAACACGTCTTTCTCGTCGAGGGTCGGGAGAAATTCCTGGCCCAGCGTTGTAAACAGACCCAGCGCGCCCGCAAAACCGACGGTCGCTAGTACGCCGGTCAGCTTGGGCTTCGCGAGTGCACGGTCCAGCCAAGGTGCATAGGACGTGGATACGGCTTTGACCAGTCGGTTTTCCTTTTCATTGACATGGCGCGAAAGCCATAGCGCGATCGCCGCCGGCACAAAGGTAAGAGAAAGAATGAAAGCGAATACCAGGGCCAGAATCACCGTTACCGCCATCGGTGCGAACATCCGGCCTTCCACCCCCTGGAACGTCAACAGGGGGACATAGACGAGAATGATGATCGCCTGGCCATAGACGCTTGGCCTGATCATTTCGCGCGCGGCGGCCGCAACGGTATCAAGGCGCTCCGCTTTGGTAAGAGTTTTGCCAGTCGCATGCTGGTGTTCGGCGATGCGGCGCAGCGCGTTCTCTACGATGATCACGGCGCCATCGACAATCAGGCCGAAGTCCAGCGCGCCCAGGCTCATCAAATTTGCCGAGAGTCCCGCCTCGAGCATGCCCGCCGAGGTCAGGAGCATGGTGACCGGAATAACGGCTGCGGCGATCAGCGCCGCGCGCAGGTTTCCGAGTAGCGCGAACAGGACGGCGATCACCAGAAGCGCGCCTTCGGTCAGATTGGTTGCCACGGTCTTGATGGTGGCATCGACCAGCCGAGTGCGGTCGAGGACTGGCCGGATGAGCAAGTCGGGCGGCAAGGAATGTGCGATTTCCTTGAGTCGGACATCGACGGCGGCGGCAACGGTCCGGCTGTTCTCGCCAATGCGCATCACGGCCGTACCGACGACGACCTCTTGGCCGCCTTCGGACGCCGAGCCGAAACGCACCTCCTGCCCCAGGCCGACGCTAGCGACGTGCGACACCAGCACTGGCGTGCCGTTACGGGTGGTGATGACGGTCTTTGCCAGTTCTTCGGATGAGGTGATGCGCGCATCGGCCTTGACGGTGAGGGCCTCTCCGTTCTGGACGACGACGCCGGCGCCGGCGCTCGTGTTATTGCGCTCCAATGCCTCGCCCAGCATCGTCAGGCTGATGCCCAGGGCCGCTAGTCGTTGCGGATCCGGCGTGACCACATACTGCTTGACGTAGCCCCCGATGACGTCGACGCCCGCCAGCCCTTCGGTATTCTTGAGCTGCGGTGCGACGATCCAGTCCTGCACCGTGCGCAGGTAGGTAGCCTTCTCAACAGCGCCGCGCAGCACTTCCCGTTCCGGGGTGATATAGCTTCCGTCCGCCTGCAAGCCGGCCGACGTACCGACTTTCTGGGCCGGCTTGGAGGCGTACTCCACCGTCCACATGTAGACGTCGCCAAGCCCGGTCGCGATCGGACCCAGGCTCGCAGTAGCACCCGGGGGCAAGTTGCGCTCGACGGCGCGCAGCCGCTCCGCTATCTGCTGGCGAGCAAAATAGATATCCGTGCCGTCCTTGAAGACCGTCGTGACCTGTGCAAATCCATGCCTGGTCAACGAGCGCGTGGATTCCAGTCCGGGAATGCCGGCAAACGCCGTCTCGATCGGATAGGTGACCTGTCGTTCGACGTCGGCCGGCGCGAGCGCCGGTGCGACGACGTTGATCTGCACCTGCGTGTTGGTGATATCCGGTACCGCGTCGATCGGCAGGCGCGTCAGTGCGAATGCGCCGAGGATCGACAGCAGGATGGTGGCGATGAGGACGTGCCACCGCCGCGCAACGGAAAAGTTGACGATGCGAGCAATCATGGTTGGGTATCCTTCAGGAGCCGTTGAACGAGGAAATCAGTCATCGTCCCCTGCCTCTCCCTTGCCATGCTCCGCCTTCAGCAGATAAGTATTGCTGACCGCAATCTGTTCCTTGCCGTCGAGGCCGGACACCACCTTGACGTAGCCGGCCGCGTTACCGCCGAGGACGACGCGCTTGATCGCGAACCCTTCTTTCTCCCGGACGAACACGCTCGGCTTGTCCTCCACCGTCTGCACGGCGGTCCGTGGAATGGCCAGCTGGGTGCCGCCGGTACCGCCCTCGAGCGCGATCGATGCCCTGACCGTCTCGCCGATGCGCCAGCTTCCCTCCCCGTTCGACAGCCGTGCAATGGCGCGTACCTGGCGGGTGGCGGGATCGAGGACGCGCGATACGTGGGTGATGCGGCCTGCGCCGGTGCGGCCATCAATCGACACGTCCACCGCAGTGCCGACGGTGACGCGGGCGGCGTCGTTCGGCGACAGCGAAAGCTCGACGGCCAGTTCGTTGAGGTCGGCCACTTCGAACAGATGTGCGTCCGGCGCGACGATGTCGCCCAGGGCGATCTGCCGCGCCGTGACGTTGCCCTTGATCGGGGAGCGCAGCATCAGCCGGTTAAGCTGCCCTCCGCCCGTTCCCCCGGCGGCGGCGAGTTGTTGCTCGGCCAGGCGAAGGCGGGTGCGTGCTTCTTGCGCGGCATTGCGCGCAATTTCGAATTCCTGTCGCGAGGTGACTTTTTCGCCAAACAGACGTTCTTCGCGCGCGAACGTGGCTTGCGAGAGCTCGTACTGCCGCTTGGCGATTTCAACGTCGGCCCTGAGCTGGGCTACGTCACGGCTTTCGATTACAGCCAGCACGTCGCCCCGAGCGACCGGGTCGCCCAGGTTGCGCCGGACCTCGACAACCCGGCCGCCAACGGCGCTCGAGACGACGGCTGCATGCTTCGGGTCTGCCGCGATGACTGCAGGCGCCTCGACCGCCCCAGCGAAGGACTGTCGAACCGGCATGATCTCGATACCCGCGGCTTTGATTTGCTGGTCCGATAGCGATACAAAATCTTCCTTGGCTTCGGCTTCGCCTTCTCTCTCCGCAGCTTCGCCCCGCTCGCCGGCTTCGCCGCTCTTCTCGGCCTTCTCGGCTTTCTCGCCTGAGGCGGTCGCCGTTTTTTCACCCTGTTCGGCCGCTACTTTAGGGGCTGTTTCTGGCTTGGGGGAGCATGCGCTCAACAGGATCATCGCGGCGCACAGGCCCGATCGGAATACCGCTTGCATGGGTCAATCCTTATAAATTGGAGAGTTGGAACCTTGGAGCCGAGCCAGACGTGCCCGGGCAGTATGGAGTGCTGCGAGCGCGTCGACCGAGCTTTCGCGGGTTTCGGCCAAAGAGCGCTCGGCCTCGATCAATTCGAGTTGCGGGAATTTTCCTTCGGCGTATCCGATCCTCGCGATGCGCGCCGCTTCTTCTGCGGCGGCGAGCGCGGGGCCATTGGCGGCCCGTGCGGCCGCCAATGCGTCGGCCACCTCGGCTTCCGCCTGCGCGCTGGATTGCTCGAATTGCAGTGCGACGCCGCGGCGCGCGGCGGAAGCCCGATCGAATTCCGCCCGCGAGCGCGCCAGCGCGGCCGTGCCCTGATTGAACAATGGCAGTGGGACCGACAGGCCGAGCACAGCGGCCTTGTCGGACGATTCGCCGTAACGGCGCATGCCTGCGGTCAGCGTTACGTCCGGTATCCGGTCGCGCCTGGCCGCATCGACGCGAGCTTCCGCAGCGGCCACCTCGGCCTCTGCTGTTGCGATCGCCAACCCCTGCCCTGCTGCCGGCGTCATCTCGCTGCGTTCTATTTGCTCGAACCACGTGGACGCGATCGTGAGCGGCATCGCCGTGCCTGTCAGCCGTGCGACCGTTTTCTGGGCCAGTTCGGCGGCGCGTAGTGCTTTGCCCAGACGAACCTCCGTATTGATTCGCAGCACGTCCGCCCTTTGCTCCTCTATTGGAGATGCTTTTCCGACGCGCACCCGTTCGCGTGCTGCATGGTGAGCACGCGCAGCCAGTTCATGACCAGCTTTTGCGATCGCGACATAGCGCTCGTTGGCAGCAAGGGTAACGAACGCCTCGGTAATCAGAAATGTCAGCTCCGCTTCCGCGGAGCGCGCCCCAATACCGGCGGCGGCCCGTTCAGCCTGGGCCACGCGCATCCTCGCGCCGCGTTTACCACCGAGCTCCAAGGGCATTGACAGCGCGACCGTCTTTTCTCCCCCACCGAAACCGGAGTAGCGTCCCGATCCCAAGACATTTTCAGCCTCAAGGGAAAGTGTCGGGTTCGGTCGAAGTCCAGACTGGCGTACATTGGCATCGGCGATGCGCAAGGCTGCGTCAGCGCCCTGCAATTGCGGCGCGTGGAGTCTAGCCCGTGCGACGGCCTCGGCAAGCGTCAGTGGAGTGCCCTCAGCAAAGGCAGAGCCTGCGGCCATACACATGACCAACAGGGTCGTGGCGACAGAAGCATTGATCTTGATGCGCATGATTGGATTTGCTTGACGGATTAATAAATGAGCTTTATAAACCTTGAAGCCACTTTAATGTCAAGCATATGTCACGCACATTTACGATAGGACAGCTGTCCGCTGCGGCGCAGATGCCCCCAGCGACGATTCGCTATTACGAGAAAATTGGGTTGCTCGACTCTCCATCCCGCTCCGGCAGCAACTACCGGCTGTACGGGAGCGAGGATGTAGCCCGCCTGAGCTTTGTTCGCCGTGCACGGGAGATCGGGTTCACGGTCGACCAAGTTCGAAGCCTGTTGGCCTTCTCCGACCAGCGAGACGGCGACTGCTGCGCCGTGACAGCGCTGACAGAACAACACCTTGCCGAGGTCGAGCAAAAGATCAGAGACCTCAACTTATTGAAAGAACATCTTTCCCGTCTGCTGGTTTCATGCCGGGGCGGTCGATTTGCCGATTGCGGCATCATTGATGCCCTCGCGCCGGCGGGACAAGCCGGGTAGCTCACTCAGCGTGGTGCCAATCACAGGTCCTGAGCACACTTGACCTTGAAGCTGGTTGAAGGTTTACCCTCCAATAACCAGCCATCAAAAAACTCACTTTCATGACACAAAATCAGACCACGCCTTCTAGCGGCCTTGAAACCGAGCTGTTCGTCTCCAAAATGGACTGTCCGTCTGAAGAAAACTTGATTCGGATGGCTTTGGACAAAGTCGACGGCATCGATCATATCGCCTTCGACCTAAATACCCGAACCGTCAGAGTGCTCCACCGTGGGAGCGCAGATATCCTTTTCGACGTCCTTCAACCATTGCGACTGGGGGTGGAGCTTCGCAGCTCACGTCCGGCTGAGCCACGCTCTACCGTACAACGCACGATCAGCACGCTCGCAATACCGAAGATGGACTGCCCGTCTGAGGAGAACATGATCCGCATGGCGGTAGCTGATGTCGAAAGCATACATTCGCTCAACTTCGATCTCTCGGCAAGGCAGCTCCACGTAGCACACTCGGGAAACATCGATCCTATATTGTCGAAGCTGACACGATTAGACTTGGGCGCCCACCTGATCAGTTCCCGTCCAGACCTGTCCCAATCGACTAGCGGCTCCGATAAAGCTGGAGACGCGTCAGAGGCGAAGACGTTGCGGCTGCTGCTGGCTATAAATGCTGTGATGTTCGTGGTCGAACTCACATGGGGGTTAATCGCAGAATCCGCAGGATTAGTAGCCGATTCGCTCGACATGTTCGCCGATGCAGCAGTCTATGGTTTAGCGTTATACGCTGTTGGGCGCGCGGCTGCGCTAAAAACTCGTGCGGCCCACGTGGCTGGGTGGCTTCAACTCGTGCTCGCACTAGGTGCGCTGAGTGAAGTGGTTCGACGTTTCTTCTTTGGCAGTGAACCCGAATCTGTTTTGATGATGAGTGTCGGAACCGTAGCCCTCATTGCTAACGCTGCCTGCCTGATTTTGATCGCCAAGAAACGTGATCGGGGTGCGCATATGAAGGCAAGTTATATATTTTCCGCCAACGACGTTATCGCCAATCTCGGCGTGATCGCTGCTGGAGTGTTGGTTACCTGGACTGGTTCGCCTTACCCCGATCTTGTTGTGGGCACCATCATCGCCGTCATCGTGCTCACTGGTGCGCGCCGGATCCTTAAACTGAGGTAGCGGTAAAGCGTTTTTGTTGCATGAATGGCTGACCGGTAGGTGGCGAGCTGCCACCACCGGTCATGGAAGCTACTTTATTATCCGGTTTCACCCACCTATGGCATCAGGGAGACAGACTAAGCCGAAGTCCATCAACAGCTGGGAAGGCGACCTTACCAATAATATAGTCACCATTACTTCCGTCGAACTTCACATCAACATGACTCATTGTCGCGGTTTCTCTTCTGAAGTCGCCAACTCTTTTCCTCCCATCCCGCACAGCGACTAGCCACCAATAGAACGCTGCATACTCAGCGATAAACTGCGCCCGCCAACATATCCTTACCCGCTGTGCAAACTCGTTCCCATAAGGGAATCCCACATTCCAGTCCTGGAAATCTGCTTGGTCTGGCGATGCATGCATCACACTAAAATAGGTCTCGTAGCTATTTCTGAGCATGATGAAGGCTAATAATTTCATGTTGCAGCCGCTCGGAGAATTCAGAAGGTCTTTGATGGATTCGGCTCGATGACGAACATAGTCCTCATCGTCGAACGGTTCCGATTCTGCGATTACGCGAAGTAACCGTCGTAGCGTTGCACGATAAACCTTTATTGCAAGACTAAGTTTTTCAGTTTTCCAACGCTTCGGAAAAAGGACGCTTTTCATAGGGTCGCATCGTTCAAGAGCGATTTTCCAAGTCAAGACCACGAGTTGGGGAACTTCGCGTGTCGTGAAAGGTAGCGTTGCCGGCGGGGGGACTTGGTGAATAACCCACTGTAGCCATGTAGTTTCAGGCCTCAACCACGGCGAGAAATGATATGCCCGTGAAGACAAAAATGATTCCAGCTGATTGCGTACTGCTGTCGACTCCTCCCACCAATGATCAAGACTTTCAAAAGCTCGCGCGTATTCCCTTTTGCTTTGCTGTATCTCCAACCGAGCATCCACGCTCAATCCAACGCCTGAGATGGGACCGTTGCAGTGCGGGCAGACGTATGGCCTGCTTAGGATCTCTTGATGAAATCCATAAGTGGGCAAATGCTTGCCGCACGAGTAACAAGTATCGCGCAGTGCTGCTCCATCTAGCGGGCAGTGGGAGAGGAACTTCGATTGATGCCAGAAGCTATGATAAAGATGCCCTAGACATAGGGGACAATAGCGAAACGCAGTATTCCACCATATAGACCTATGTTTTTCAGATGATGATCCGAATACCTCTTTTTCACTCGGCTCATCAATCCACCAGCTGCTGTGGCTGAACACGTCCGGGTCGAAACCACGCTTATAGGAAAAAGTGGCATGCTCTTTCTGATAGCCCGCACCGTGCGTGCAATGGGTAAGCAGTTCTTTTACTCCGAGGCCGTTACGCCATGCGAATCGCCATATTGAGGAGACCATCGATTCTTCCGGCAAGGGAACCAAATCGAGCGCGGCGTTGGAAGGAAACTCTCTAACGGCGTTATCGTAAATCTTCATCGCGGTCTCCCTTGTGCCCGCTTGGCCTCACCTTTCATTTCGGCAATTGAGTCCGCCAAAAGTGCAAAGTCAACAGCGTCGTCCCAAGCTTCCGAGCTTGGAAAAACCCCCGGTGCGTCGCGATGGTGCTGGACCGTGAGATAGCGCCGTAGTGCCGTGAAGAATTGTCGGGCTGGAAAACCCACTTTGTGGACCGAATGCGGGGAACATTTTTTCACAGCGTCGAAAAACCTTGTGGTTTCGTTTTCCAGCCGAAATCCAGCGTCCCAGGCAGTCGGCATAAAGAACTGGGTCCAGGTCTGGGAAGTTTCAGCGGGCCAGACGGAACTATCATACTGAGCAAAAATTGACGCCACATCTTCCTTATACGAGAATGCTCGAAACGATTGACGGCGCCGTGCAAATCTAGAGATGAGGTCAGACTTGCCCATCTCCCGAAGGTGGCCAATAACGTCGGAAAAATCTGGGTCCTGTCCCATCATGATCGTTACCAACTGGACGCCTTCACGGTCCAGCTCGTTATAGATATCTTTCAGGAAGAGGAAATCTTCGAGACGCATGGCATTTGCTTCATCGATAAGGAGCACGACAAACGGTGACTGATATACTCGAGCCAGATCAATGAGGCGTCGCACAAGTCGGTGGCGCAGGTCGAAGGTCTCGCCACGAAGTTCCGGGTGACCTACCGCAGTAAGAAAATGTTTGAAGAATGCCCGGATCGATGAAACCTGCTGGTTCCAACTGTTATGCCGGATCACGACCAACTCGGGCATGCGGTCACGCAGTAGATGTTCGAGTAGTACAAGCGCGCGAGTCTTTCCTACACCGCTTTGCGCAGTGAAACAGCAACCGCTTTCGCGCACGAGCAGGATGTGGCGGACGATTTGGTAGAGTTCCTTGATTGGTTCGGTCAATAGGACAGTATTTCGATTAAATGCAGGATGGTCGATCGTCAGTAGGTTAGCGAATGCAGTCAATTTAATCTCCTAAATAAGTAGGACCAGTCTTGGGAGCTTCGAAATCGAAGAAGCTACCGGTCTTTGGCAAGATTGAAGGTGGGGAAGGTATCAGTGAGTCCCCTAGCGCCGCTTTATCACCGATGCGCTTTTGATCGGCCTGGACCTTGGAAAGGGAGAGCGCTTCCTTAGAAGCGCGCTTGGCGTTTCGAGCACGCTTGCTGCGTTCGCGCAGTTCGTCCGCCTTGCCATCGCACCAGCGTGCCGCCACTGACGTCGAATTCTCATGCAGGCGTTGCGACAGACCTGCCTGGTTCATAAGTGCACGGTTACGCCAGGAAATATGGTGTCCTTGCTTGTTCGCCGGGCCCTGCAGAGCGCCGAGCTGTTCGCCCGTCTCGAGTACGGTCGCATTTGCGACCTGGACATCGCGTCGATCGCAGTAGACGATGAGTTGCCGGTCGATGAGGTCGTAGGCGTTCGCAAGCGCGGCGTTTGTATATTTCCATCGCCCGAGAGTCACATGAGGCCGGATGTTATTCTTGCGGCTGCCGCAAACCTTAACAACTTCGACATGAGAAAGAAGCTTCAAGTCTTGCTGCGCCGGAATGGGTAAAGGCTGCAGAAACACTCCCGAATCGGAGCGATTCAAGCCATGCTGGAGCGCTCCTATCGGCGAAGAGAAATTGTTACCCTCATTCCCTTCCTCGTTGTGCTCTCTGATGCAGGCATAAATGACATCAATGAGGTCACGTATGGTGATCTCGAACTTCACGGCCTGCTCGACGGGCTTATTGCGGCGCGTGTCTTTTGGCCCAGACCCGAATGTGGAAGGCAGTCTTTTTAAACCACGCTCGCTCAGTTTGCCAAAAATCCTTTCAACTGGATGCCTACGCCACCACGCCTTGACCGGACCGAAATTGATCGCACAACCGAGTGTACGGATTATGTTATCGACGACTTCGGTCGCCGCATTCGACCATGCGTTATCCATTTTCAGGACGCCGAAGCCCTGGAACGCTATCTCGGGCATGATTTGTATGGGGAAAACCTTGCCGTCAACAGTTAATGGGCAAGTAGCCGCATCGCTTTCTTCGGCCGGTGGACGTATCGCGGACTCGACCACCTCTAGCACACTGTCCCCGCTCGGGTTCCCCTCGAGCGCTACAAACGCGCCCAGCACAAGATTCCATCGCTCCTCAATAAGAAAGCCGATGTGCCAGCGAGCAAGCGGTACTGGCAAGCGTCCGCCATCTTCGGTCTCCAGGATCAGAACTGAAGCTGCGTCGACTTTATGGAAATCTAATTGGCAGGCGCCATAGCCGCGAAGCTGCGGAAAAAGGCTGCGCCTCCCAGAACCGACCCCATGTCGACGCGCCGCTTCCTCTCCAGAGCGAGCCGAGAACCAGCGCGTTGCGTTCTCGCTCAGCAAACCGATACAAAATTGCCGAAGAGACTTGTATCCGCAATTCTTCGTACTGAATGGCCAGTCCTCCGACGTAAAACCCAGTGAGCGTAGCTGGTCAAGAAATTCACCATGAAGCTCGGCGTAGCTGATCCGAACTACTCGAACCGAACGCTCTCCAGTGCCAAGAAAGCGGTTCCGAATGTGTAGCTCCACTTCGGGAAATCGCGCGAACAGCTGCGATAGAGCACCTGCACACCCACCCGATCCTTCACCTAGCTCATGGACAACTGGAGCACGTCGCTCGTAGCCGCGCAAACGCTTCCAAGGCACCAGCGCACGAAAGCCGGCGATCGTGCCGTCCTCACCACCAGCCATGCATCGGCCAACCAGGTAGAAAATCTTCTGGCGCGGTATCGCCGTAGCAGCTGTGATCTGTTCGTGCGCTACTCCGTCCGCGTACATTGCGACAGCCAGCTTACGAGGTCGGTAAATACGCAGGATTTCTTCGTTCAGGACTTCCTCATCAGGTGCTGGCCACTGCGACAAGTTCGCAAAGGCAGCAGGAATAAGGGTCCGGCTACGTGGGACACTCATGACCGCACCCGGTCGAGTTGCGAGTGAGTTCCGAATAGGCGGCGAGTCAGATCGGTATGCACCGTGCCTTCCTGGAGCGCCCTGGCCACCACGGCAAGCATGATGCTCCGATCGGCCCGGGCGTCGGCCAAGACATCCTGTACGCGCAACGCGCCATGTCGAGACATTAATGCCAAGAACAGCTCGGTTTCGCGATACGTGGGATAAGCTTTGACACGGGTCATGATTGCGCAGAGCATGAGCCAGTTGTCCAGGAAGACTTCTTTCCCAAGCAGTTCAAGTTCGCTGCGCGCATGAACTTCTACACCGGCCGATGATGCCTTCTCTCGCAGACCCTCCGGAATCGAGGGATCACTTTCCTTGCCTGATGAAGAGCGCCCAGAACGAGCTATGACGATCCAATGCTCAGCGCCGTCGCGGCTGCGTACCCTGACATAGCCGGCATCACTGTTTGAAGCAACTTTAAAAGGATCATCGACGAGTTCGTAACCAGCAACGCCCGTATCACCTTCAAGTAGCATCAAGTGCATGAAGGGCACGTCACCGGACACGGTAAGGCGGCGATTGTTCTTGGGGGAATCGAAGATCCAGAGATTCGATACCTTGGCCGCGCGTTTGCGTATCACGGACAAAGGCGTAAAAGTTTCCCGCGCATGTGCACTTGCGCAAACGGGTTCTAAGACTGCTTTCACCATTGCTCTACCCTCCAGTTAATAGACGGATGCAGCTTTTTTGAAAACAACAGTTGACCGTCCGGCCGGAGAGCGATATCTTAGAATTTCCACGTTCGAAGATACTATCTCGGCCAGAAAGCGGCGGATCTCAGTTGTAGGGGGTTCGTCGTTTTCTACATTTATTCCTCCTTAAGGATCGCTGCGATACGCGCCGCTTGCTCGTGTGTAATCCTGGGCGCCGATTGAATCAATGACTTCACGAGTGGTGCTATAGAGGTCGAGGCCACAGAACTGTGACAAGTCGCGGCGCACCGATCTGCAACCGCGACAGCGAACAAACGGTGCGACTCAGCGTCGCTCAGTTCCAGCGCCTCGACGATGCGGCACAAGAGGAGCGTCGAAGGCGGCCCCTTTCTTGAATTCTCCAGCTGCGAGTAGTAGCCTCTACCCAATCCGGCACGAGAGGCAACGTCTGCTTGCGTCACGCCTGTGCGAATTCTTAGGGCATACAATTCACTGCCAAAGTTAGTTTCGGCTGCTCGCATGTTTTAAGGCGGAAGCTGATTTTGAGTGCGAATGCAGTTTATACAACTGCTTTCGGTATTCCGCAAGCAAAATATTCCCTGGGTTTAGATAATGCTGGCGATACTGCTTTCTCTGCTACGACGACCGCCCCAGATAATATCTGCGTTGGTGTTCCAAAGGCTGCACCACGTATATTCAGTTGCGAGACAAGAACGCGGTGCTCGTAAGGGCAGATGTCTAGATAACGCCTGGTCGATTCGCCAAAAACTAACTTTTTAGGGCGCCGTTGCTTGGCCCGAGGGTGCCGTTTCTCCATCTCTACGAGGACAGAGCATCTGTGTGGCAAAGCGCCTTCGCGCGCAAACCTGAAAAGTAACTTTTTGCGACGTCAACAACCAACTACGGATTATCTAGATAACGTCTAGACGAATCGCTCAAAACTAACTTTTAAGGCGACGCTGCTTGGCCTAGGGTTCGGTTTTGCCATGCCTACGAGGACAGTGGGTCGGTCCCGTAGCGATCCTCCGCGCCAAGCACCTGAAAAGTAACTTTTTCCGACATCAATAACTAACTATGGATCAAATCGGCGTAGCCGAGTCGGCAGCTCTACCAAGGAGCATTATGATTACTCCTGGAAATTGGTATTTCGATAAGGAAAATTGAATGCGATTGATGCTCGATGTTTTGCTAAATCCATGAAGCTTGAACTTCGTACGGAGGGTGACTATTGCGAGGATATTTGAAAGCTGAGCTGGTTTCAATTTGCCCAGTGCTGCCAACGTCTTGCTAACTAGCAGGTCAAGGAAAATGCGGGGATGTGCGCTAAGTCTACATCTATAGGTTTGAATTCGATCCCATCAACTAAGTCACCATATTTAGGTACAATGTTGCCGACGAGAGAAATGCCGAAGTACTCAAAATAGATGACTCTTGCACGAATCCCAAACAATTCAGTCACTTAGTCGAAAATTACGTCACCTGATTTAGGTACGAGTACTAGAATTTTCCGAAGTAAGACGCTCAGTTTGCTCAAAGTAGATTTCTCAGATGTCCTGATCTGCATCGACCTGCCACATTTAATTCCATCGCAGGCAGGCTTGTTTAACTCCATCGCAGGCAGGCTTGTATCCCAAGTATGTGTCAAGTCGCGCGTGGCGCGGTATGCCTCCGGATATTTAGGGATCAACTAGTGCTACGAATATGCTTCTGTACTCATGTAGCTAGGCGCCGACGGCAGTCGCGGCAGCGGACTGGGTTTGCACTGGCTAGCCGTAAGAAATAGCGATACGTTCTTGATTACGTCATCGTATGTCCTAGGATAAAAGCAGACTTGGCGTTACCGGTAGCCAGGCCAAAGACCGGGCTTCGGTCCGAATGACTGGTCAGGCAAGGTTGCGCCAGCTGACGCCCGCCCCGCGCCGGCTAACCGGGCGACGAGGGAGGAAGCCATGAAATTCGTAATCGGTATCGCATTGCTGGTCGCCGGCATCACGCACCATGGCCCTGCCCCTGCAGGCGGCGAACAGGCCAGCGACCGCGCCGCGCAAGCCACACAGGCGCCCGCGGCCAATGCCAAAGACTAGTTCCAGATCAATCGCGTTACGCCGTCCTACTGGCGTGTGGTGATCGCGCATCCGCCGTTCAACATCTACGGCCCGGAATCGATGCCGATGCTCAATCACGTTGTGACGCAGATCGAGCGGGATCCGCAATTAAAGGTCGTTGTGTTCGAAAGCGCCGTGCCGGGCTTCTTCCTGACGCACTACGATTTCAAACCACCGCTCGAAGTCACTACCAGCATGCCGAATGGCCCGACCGGGTTGCCACCGCTGCCTGACATGCTGGTGCGCCTGAGCAAGTCTCCTGTGGTGTCAATCGTCAAGATCCGCCGCCGTGCAACCGGCGTCGGCAGCGAACTGGCGCTGGCTGCCGACATGCGCTTTGCCAGCCGCGAAAAAGCGGTGCTGTCGCAGTTCGAGATCGGCGCCGGCTTCGTACCGGGTGGCGGCCCGATGGCGCGACTGCCGCGCTTGATGGGTCGCGGGCGGGCGCTCGAGATTCTGCTCAGCGGCAAGGATATCGATGGCGATCTGGCTGAGCGCTACGGCTATGTCAACCGCTCGCTGCCGGACGCCGAGCTCGACAGGTTCGTGGACGACCTGGCACGCCGGATTGCGAGCTACGATAAACAGTCGCTGGGCGAGATCAAGCACCTGGTAAATGTGGCCAGCCTCCCCCCGGACAAGGACGTTGGCGCCGAATGGCCCGCCTTCATCGACTCGGTACAGCGCCCGGCCGCCCAGCGCAACATCAAACGGCTCATGGAACTCGGGCTGCAGGAGAATCCCGATGTCGAGACCCATCTCGACAAATATACAGGCCAAGTCAACCAGCCCGCCAAGTAGTACCCACGCGGCAACGCCTTGCCAGGCCCGGGGTCCTTTCGCCGCTACGCCACGACAGTGACAACGTGTAAGTTCGCGTGGAGCGCTTTCGAATATGGGCAGAGCTCATGAGCACGCGCGACCAGGCTTGCCGCCAGCGCCGCGTCCAGCCCTGGCAAGACGACCTTGAAGCGCGCTTGCAGGCGGTAGTCATCGGCTCCAATCACGCCAAGGTCGACCTCGACCTCGATCGCGACATCCTTTGGCAAGGCTATTTTCGCTTCCCGTGCTGCGCTCTGCATTGCTCCCAGGTAGCACGCGCCCCAGCCGGCTGCTAGCAGCTGCTCGGGATTCGTCCCCGCGGCCTGCGATTTGAAATGAGCGAGTGGCACGTCGAGGCGGCCGTCGCTGCTGCGCGCGGCGCCGTCGCGCCCGCCGGTGATTCGGGTGGTGCCGGTGTAAAGGATTTTGTCGATGGTAGTCATGTTGGAACTCCTGAAGGAACTGTGTTTGTAGCGCTTCCGATTGAAGCGCATACGATTGATAATAGCCACGCCCAAGCCAAAGTCAAGCAAAGATTTTGCAAGCCCTATCTACCAGCCCCCAATTTTTCACGGAACTCCCATGCACTCGAACGAAGATCACCTACCTAGCGGACGATTCTGTCGCATCCGCTTGACATTGCCATCCTGCGGTGATAGCGTCGGTGTTTTCGATCGCATGCGATTGACCTAATCTGGCCGGATGTGTGGCTGTCCGTACAGGACAGCACACACCGCCATTGACGTGAAAGGATTACCCAAATGGATCGTCGTTTGATCGTACTAGCCTCCGGGATGTTTGCCGTTGGTACCGACAGTTTCGTCGTCGCCGGCATCCTGCCCGAGGTAGCCGCCACGCTCGGGGTCTCGATCTCGCTGGCCGGGCAGATGGTCACCCTCTACGCGCTGAGCTATGCACTGCTGTCGCCGACGGTGGCCGCGCTGCTGGCGCACTGGCCGCGCAAGCGCCTGCTGCTGGCGGGCCTGGGTATCTTCGTGCTCGGCAATGCGATGACCGCGCTGGCGCCGTCGATTGGCTGGGTGCTCGCCAGCCGCGTGATCGCCGGTCTGGGGGCGGCGATGTACAGCCCCACCGCCACCGCTACCGCCGCCTCGCTGGTGCCGCCCGAACGGCGCGCCAGCGCGCTGGCAATCGTCATCGCCGGCCTGTCGAGCGCCACCGCGCTGGGCGCGCCGCTTGGCACCTTCATTGCCGGGCTTGGGGATTGGCGCGCCACGATGTGGTTCGTCAGCATCGTCGGCAGCGTCGCAGGCCTCGGCGTGTGGGCCCTGTTGCCCCGCATTCCAGCGCTGCCTGCCGCCACGCTGCGCCAGCGACTCGCGCCGCTCAGGGACGCTCGCATTGCGCTGGTGCTGCTGACCACCCTGCTCGCCTATGCCGGCGCGTTCTCGGTCTACACCTATATCGGCGTGATTTTCGACCGCGTCACAGGCGGCTCGACCTCGGTGCTGGCCGGCCTTCTGCTGATCTGGGGCGTCGGCGCCACGGTTGGCAACCTGGTTGCAGGGCGTCTGACCGACCGTCTCGGCAGCCGCAACATCATTTTCGGCGCATTGTTGGTCGCTGCGGTCAATTTCGCCCTGACGCCCTGGACCTCGGCCCATCTCTGGAGCGCGGTACTGGCGATCGTGGTGTGGGCGCTGTCCGGCTGGGGCCTGCTGGTGCCCCAGCAGCATCGCCTGATCGGACTTGCGCCCGCCGCCGCACCGCTGCTGATCGGGCTCAATTCGGCCGCGCTCTACATCGGCGTATCGTCGGCAGGCGTCCTGGGCGCGGCGGGTATCTCCCTGCTCGAGCGTCACTCGGTCGGCGTGCTGGCCGCGGCCCTGGTCGCACTTGCCCTTGGCGTCGCGGTGCTGGCCGAGCGCCGCATCCTCAACGCCGCTGCTGCGGAAAGCGCGTCGGCGCCGTCGAGGGTGGGCTGAATCATGATTCGAATTTTGAAAGAATCGGTCGCGATATATAATCTGACTGACACCACCCCGACCAAGGAGAACTTCGATGAAATCAACCGCACGCGTGCAACCCGGCGACCCCGGCGTCAAGAAGCTGTCCGAATACCTGTGCTTCGCGATCTACTCGACCAACCTGGCGCTGGGCCGCGCCTACAAGCCGATCCTGGAAGAGCTGGGGCTGACCTATACCCAGTACATCGTCATCATCGCGCTGTGGGAAGAAGACAACCAGACCGTCTCCGGCCTGGGCGAGAAGCTGTTCCTGGAATCGAATACGCTCACGCCAATCCTGAAAAAACTGGAAACCATGGGCTATGTGCGCAGGCGCCGCGACACCCTGGACGAGCGCCAGGTGCGGATCGGGCTGACCGAGGCCGGGCACCGCTTGCGCCAGAGCGCCATCGGCAAGGGCGTCGTGTCGCAGGCAGGCCTCACGCCCGAGCAGGCCGGGCTGCTGCACCAGACCCTGGTCTCGCTGCGCGGCAACCTGCTCGAGGCGGCACACCAGCACGAGAAGAAGTAAGCCGCCGCGCAGCGGCGCCTCCAGGAGGCAGCCATGCGCGAAGCCGACACGTGCGGGTGGCGGACGACGACCGCGGATCCGCGCGCCAATCTGCGCCTATTTCGACGAGCAGGCCTGCGCGCCACCAGTGCTGCTGATTCGACGAGCAGGCCTGCGCACCAACAGTGCTGCTGATGGACGCGCCATGTACGCCGCCGGGCAACGGTTCACACCGGACGCCATCATCTCGACGTGATGTTGCCGGGCGACGCCGGGCTGGCAGTGCTGTGCAGTGCTGCGGCGCACCCGCACGCTGCCGACCGATATGCAGCTCACGCAAGCCGCAGCCGTCATCGGCTTGGGCGGCTGGCGGGTCGATATGCTGGCCCGGCACCTGCTCGATGCGGGCGGCGTGGTGGTACCCGTGAGCGGCGCCGACGACCGGCTGTCGCGCGTCTTTCTCGACCACAGCGCGTGCCGACGCGCGAACAGCTGTTCGCCCTCACCCACGGCGACGCTGCCGACCAGTTCGACCGCTCGATCGGTCTCCTGGTCAGCCGATTGCGCCAGGGCCCGCGCGACGAGGCGCGCGAGCCGCGCTACATCAAGACCTTGCGTAACGAGGGCCAAGTCCTTGCCAAGGCGGTCCAGCTGCCCGAGCGCGCATCATGGCGTCCGTGGCTGCGCCGCCGTACCGCCACGCCGTCGTCGAGCGGCCCGGCAGCGGCATTCGACTTCGGGGCGCAAGGGCGGCCTGGCGGCACGGGCTGCTCAGCCGAAGGTGAACGCGTAGGCCTCGGCGCCGCGGTCGAGGAAACGGATTTCGAAGCGCCGCTGTCGTGCCTGGCCGCTCTGGCGCACCAGTTGATACAAGCGGGTGGCGTCGATCACGCCCTCGCCGGCCGGATTGATATCGCTGCCGTGGTCAGCGCCGGGCGGCTTGCCGTCCAGCGTCACCCGGATGCGCAGCTTGCCGCCGGCCGCGCCTGGGCCGAGCACCAGGTGCAGGTCGCGCGCGCTGAAATGGTAGGCGATGCCGGCGCCGGGCTCCAGCGCCTGGGCGCTTTCAGGTCCCACCGTCCAGCGACCAAGCAGTCCCCACTCGTTCAACCCCAGGTGCTTGAGCGTGTAGGTCTGCGGCGCGTCCGGGCGCACACGCTCCGCCGAGCGCAAATTGGTGGCCTTGCGGTAGCCGACATAGGTTTCCCCGGATGCGATCTGCTCGGTGGCGGGCGCCATATATTCGGCGCCGGCTTGTGGATCGACCAGGCTCGTGTCGGCGAGCGCGGCGCCGCGCTGTTCGCCCAGCAGCGACTGGATCGCGCGTTCCATCTTGTCGTAGTCGCCTTCCCCGAACTGCCGGTAGCGAATCCGGCCCGCGCCGTCGACCAGGTAGTAGGCAGGCCAGTAGCGGTTACTCCAGGCGCGCCAGATCTGGTGACTGCTGTCGACCGCCACCGGGAAATCGATGTGGAAGCGCGCGATCGCCGCGTTCACATTGCTCAGGTCCTGTTCGAAACGGAACTCGGGCGTGTGCACGCCGACGACCGTCAAGCCTTGGTCGCGGTACTTGTTCGCCCAGGCAAGCGAATACGGCATGGCGCGGATGCAGTTAATGCACGAGTACGTCCAAAAATTGACCAGCACAACCTTGCCGCGCAGCTGCGCCGGGCCCAGGGGGGCGGAATTGAGCCAGGTGGTGGCGCCGTCGAAGCCGGGCGCCTTGCCTTGTACCGCCAGGACGCTGCGTCCGGCAACGGCGCCGGCCTCCACGCTGGCGCTACCCGCCAGCGCCGACAGCGCGCATGCGGCGGCGATCGATCCGGCGACCATGGGAATACGTCGTTTCATGGGGGCTCCGGGACGCTTATTTGGCCGGCTTGGCCAGCACCAGCACCGGTTTGTGCTTGTCGACCACGTAGGTCGCCAGTTCCGATGCGATGTCGCCGCCGGTGTTGCGGGCCGAGTGGACGGCGCCCGCCGGGATGTACAGGGATTCGCCAGCCTTCAAGACGATTTTCTTGCCGTTCATCTCGTATTCGATCGTCCCTTCGAGCACGTAGGCGATTTCCACGCCGGGATGCGTATGCGCCGGGAAGGCCACGTGCGGCCCGAAATCCACCTTGACCTGGATGGCCTCCCGGCCGCCATCGAAGTCGTGGCGCACGACTTCAGCGCGGCCGATGCCGTTTGCGTCGAGCTTCTGTGCGGTTGCCGGGATTGGCCACGCCGCGCTCGCTGCAAGAACGAGTGCAAGGGCGGGTGCAAACGCGCCGCCAGATTTGATTGCTTTCATGTGGGTTCCTCTTTGGTCAGTGCCGCCGCCGCGCGCCAGGATGGCTTGACGGCTGTTCGGCAAAGACCCATTAAAACGTATGCCCGTGTCGGCAGTATGTTCGGAATGTGTCTAAATCCGCTCGTCATGTGTCGCGGCGCGCCCTAGATACAATCGGAGACAATCGCGCCGCCGCCTTGCGCCTGCCTGGCCTGCCACGCAGCAGCCCAGTCGGCGAACTGCATGACCGGCATTGGTTCCGCTACAAAATAGCCCTGCACGACATCGCAGCCTTGCGCTTCCAGGCACGACCAGGTCGCCTGGTCCTCGACGCCCTCGGCGATGACCAAAAGCCCCAGGTGGTGTCCCAGGTCGATGGTGGCGTGCACGATGGCGCACGAGTCGGAATCCACGCTCATCTGGCGCACGAAGGACTGGTCGATCTTGATCGCCTGGACCGGGAAGCGCTGCAGGTAGCTGAAGCTCGAATAACCGGTGCCGAAGTCGTCGATCCAGATCTCGAAGCCCATGTCCTGAAGGCGCGCCAGCGACTGCATGGCCGTGTCGGGGTCGTCCATCAGCGCGCTCTCGGTCAATTCGAACCGAATCGCGTTGTCAGGGATCGCCTGGCTCAGGGCCAGGCGCCGGATGTGCTCGATGAACACCGGGTCCTGGATATCGTGAGCGGACAGATTGACCGACAGCGATGACGGGCACCCTGCCGCATTCCAGGCATGGACCTGGCGAAACGCGGTCCGGGTCATCCACTCCGTGATCAAGGAAATCATCCCGGCCTGTTCGGCCAGCGGAATGAAGACGGCGGGACTGATCGGGCCCCGCTCGGGATCGCGCCACCGGGTCAAGGCTTCGGCGCCGCATGCGCGACGCGTGCGCATCTCGACCTTCGGTTGACAATACATCTCGAGTTCGCCATGTTCGATCGCACGGCGCAGCCGCCCCATCATCGCGAGGCGCCCCGCAGTCTCCTGTTCGTGACCGGCCGGATAGACGGCGATACCGGCCGCCGAGCGCTGCGCCAGGCGCATTGCGGCGCTGGCGCGCCGCGCCAGACTCTCGGCCGTGCCCGCATGCTCCGGAAACAGGGAAATCCCGGCCGCCAGGCGCGGGGCGATCAGTGCGGACGAGACCTGCACCGGTTCGCAGCGCAGGTCCAGCACCGTGCGGGCGCGGTCCAGCGCGACCTCCAGGCCCGCATTGTCGAGCAAGATCGCAAACTCACCTTCGCCCGGCATCACGACCGGCGTGCCTTCCGGCATCGCCGCCACGAGGCGGGCGGTCAGGACTTTCATCAGGGCCTCGATCGCGCGAAAACCCAGCGCATTGCCGATTTCGTGGAATTTTCCGACGCCGATGTGCACGATGGCGAGCGGACTGCCGGCAGCGCGCGCCGCCTCGATATGTTGGCGCAGCAGCTGCAGCATACCGGCCCGATTGGGCAAGCCGGTCAGGGTATCGAACAGTGTCAGGCGGCGAATGGTTTCCTGCGCCCGTTCGTGCTCGCTGCGCAGGCGCAGCGTGTGGATGCCGAACGCCAGGTCGTCGGCGAGCTCGCTTAAGAGGTTGATTTCCTGCTGGTCGAAAGCGTCCGGCTCGGCCGCCGCCATGAACAGCGCGCCGATGACTGCGCCGCCCCAGGCAAGTGGAAAGGCGGTCAGCGAGCGATAGCCGCCTTGCTCCGCCCGCCTTTTCAGGGCCGCGTAGGCCGGATTCTGGAACACCGGACCGGCCGCGACGTCGCGCCGCGTAAAGGGCTTGCCGGTGCGGATCGCGATGGCGCTGGCATCCTGTCCAAGGGGCGTATCGGCCCAGGTATAACCGGCCCTGTTGAGCTCATCGACGTCGATCGCCACGGCCCTGCCGTCCTCGCGCCCCATCCACGCCATCCATCGCAGGCCCCTGGCCGGGCCATGGTCGGCGTAGATGACGCCGGTGCGCACGTAACCGCCCTGCTCAACCGCCACGGCGCACATGTCGCGCAGCAGCTGGCGCTCGTCGGTAGCGCGCAGCAGCGTGCGGTTGCTGGCGCTGATGGTGCGGTGCGCGCGCAGGGCGCGCTCGAGCGACATGCCATCGCCAGCGACGCCGGCGGCATCCTTGATCGGCGATTCAGGCATGTTAGCCCCCGACGTGAGCAGTTTTATGTTATGCAGTATAGACCCGCTGGCGGCAAACTGTACCGCGTTTCCGAAACCGCTTGACAGTGGACTGGCGGCGCACAATATTGATAGGAGTCGTCGGCTTTTAGGAGTAGCGCCATGCCGGACATATCACGCGTCGATGCGCGCATATGCATCGCAGGGCTGATCGTGGCCGCCTGCCATGGCGCCGCCGTGGCCCAGGGCGTGCCGGCGCCGCCCATCCTGCCGCTCACCGGTGAGCCTGGCGCCCGGCTGAGCGTCCATGCGCCGGTTCACGAAGCATTGGCGCGCGGGGTCATCATCCTCCAGTACCGTACCGAGCACCTGCGCATCATGCCCGTCTTCGGGCCGAAGGCCGCGGAGGTATCGCCGCGTATCGGACACCTGCACGTCACGGTCGACAAGGGACCCGCGACCTGGGCCCATACGAGCCTCGACCCGATCATCATCGTCGGGCTCGCGCCCGGTCCCCACAGTATCAGGCTGGAACTGGCCGACCCGACCCACCGGA
Organism: Telluria sp. RT2P19; assembly: GCF_059685725.1. Lineage (NCBI taxonomy): Bacteria > Pseudomonadati > Pseudomonadota > Betaproteobacteria > Burkholderiales > Oxalobacteraceae > Telluria > Telluria sp. RT2P19. The sequence goes on along the minus strand of NZ_JCASIL010000023.1, from coordinate 69,268 downwards.
TCCTGGGCGGCGAAACCGTCGAGGTGACGGTACCGGACAGCCGCCCACCGAAAGCCCCCGCCCATTGAGGCCCGCCGGCAGGCCCGGTGTTCAGGCCGCCGCTGCGCGGCCCCGGTAGCGGCTGGCCGGACTAGAGGTCGACAGCTCCGCATGCATGGCAAGGCGCGCGCCCTCGTAGGCCCGGTACTTGGCGCCGTCCTCCAGGCCGGGAATGGTCACCAGTTCACCCTGGTCGAGGCCGGCCAGCGCCGCGTCGACCATGGCATCGGCGCGCATGACGATTTCCTGCGGCAGGTGTTCGACCGGGGTGCCGGCCACGCTCCAGAAGTCGGTCGCGGTCGCGCCCGGCAGCACGGCCTGCACGCGCACGCCCTTGTCGCCCAGTTCGTGCTGGAGCGACTGGCTCAAGGCCAGCACGAAGGCCTTGCTGGCGCCGTAGACGCCGTTCAGGATTTCGGGTGCGATCGCCACGATGGAGGCGATGTTGATGATGGTGCCCTGACCGCGCGCGACAAAACCGGGCGCCGCCGCATAGGTCAGTCGGGTCAGCGCGGTGACGTTCAGGGCGATCAGCGCTGCCATCTGGCCGACGTCCGAGGCCAGCAACGGCGCGGTGGCGCCGATCCCGGCGTTGTTTACCAGCATGCTGATGCTGCTGTCTTCGCGCAGCAGGGTCTCGATCCGGAAGAGATCCTCGGCGTCGGTCAGGTCGGCGCTGATCGGGCGGACGGTGCGCCCGGTAGCGGCCTGCAGGCGGGCCGCCAGTGCCAGCAGGCGTGGGCCGTTGCGCGCGACCAGCACCAGGTCGTAGCCGCGTGCAGCCAGGCGTTCCGCATACAGGGCGCCGATGCCGGTCGAGGCGCCGGTGATGACGGCGGTACCACGGGTCGATAGTTTCATGTTGCTCTCCTTGTCTTTGCTGGGTCTGACAGCTGATGCGTGCATGCACTCATCCCTTGCTGCGCTCGCGCTGGCGCCGCACGGTCACCGGTTCGCCGGCGTGCCCCCAGTTGTCGGTATTGACTTCTTCGATGACCACGAAGGTCGAGTTCGGGTCCTTGCCGAGTACGTCGACCATGAGGTCGGTGGCGCCAGCAATGATGCGGGCTTTCTGTTCGCGGGTGACGCCTTCGTCGGTCACTTGTACGAGGATGTAGGGCATGATGAACTCCTTGGGATGCTTGGGTTGGATGATGGCGGCAAATGGTTGCCGGCTGGACGACGCCGGTGGAAGCGTCCAGGGCGCGTCGTCCATGGACACCACTATAGGCAGCATCGTCGGCTGGACAAAGATCAGTCGGAGAACATCAATCAATACATGATGTAATGAATAGCGGGGCGTCTTCCCTGCGCAATCGGCCCTGGCGTGGACGGGCGCCGGTTCAGGCGCGCAGGTGCTCGACCAGAAAGTCGACGAACGCCCTGACCCGCGCCGACACATGCCGGGCGTGCGGATAGATGAGGCAGAAGGGACGCGCACTCCCCCCATGGTTGGCCAGCACCTCGACCAGCTGGCCGCGCTCCAGGTCGGACGCGACGACAAAGCGATAGGTCTGGAACAACCCGGCGCCGGCGCGTGCCAGCGTGACCGCGCCCAGGATGTCTTCGGCACACCCGTAGATGCCGCTCGTGGACAGTTCGATGGGCTCGCCCCGATCGCGAAATAGCCAGGGAATATTGCGGCCGGTGCTGGGCAGGGCGAACTGGATGCAGTTGTGGGCGCCCAGGTCTTCCAGACGGCGCGGCGTACCGGCCCGCGCCAGGTAGCCCGGTGTGGCCACGACGACCAGTTCGGCGTCCTCGAGCGGACGTGAAATCATCGTGGAGTCGAGCGGCGCCCGCCCGCGGATCGCCATGTCGAAGCCTTCCTCGACGAAGTCGACGTTGCGATTACTGAGGTGGAACTCGATTTTCACATCGGGAAACAGCGCCGAGAACGCCGGAAGGATGGGCAGCACCCGGTAATGGCCGTAGGGTGTCGGCATGCTGATGCGCAGCAGGCCGGACGGCGCGCTTTGGCGTCCCGTCACCAGGCGTTCGGCCTCGACCAGCTGGTTGAGCGCCTCGCGGCACTGCACGAAGTAATCGCGGCCGGCCTCGGTCAGGTTCAGGGTACGGGTGGTGCGCACGAACAGGCGCACGCCGAGGCGCGCTTCGAGGCGCGACACGGCGCGACTCACCGCGGCCGGCGTCACGCCCGCGGCCGTTGCCGCCGCCGTGAAGCTGCCCAGCTCGGCGGCGGAACAGAACAGCTCGATGCTGCCCAGCAGGATATCGTCGAATTGGCGGCTCACGGTTGCATTGCTTCATGGTACGGCAAGCAGCAATCATACTGTATTTACCGACCTGCCGAGGCATCCCGACGCTACTTCGCCACGGGATGCGCGCCCGGGCGCCGACTCATTACATCGTGTATCAATTCCTTTGAGTCAAACCCCATTTATTCCCGGGCCGCGCGAACGTACAGTTCTCCCATCGCAGCAAGAACGCTGCGCCAACCGACACACCCCCAGGAGATTTCCATGAACACGACTCAACCAACCGTCATCGTCACCGGCGCATCGAGCGGCATCGGCTTCGCCATCGCAGAAGCTTATGTGGCACGCGGCTTCAACGTGGTCGGCAACGCCCGCAGCCAGGAACGCCTGAACGAAGCCGCGGCCAAGCTCGGCAACCCGGTCAACTTCATGACGGTCGCAGGCGATATCGCCGACCCGCACACCGCCCGGGACATGTTCTCCCAGGCGATCGCCGCCTTCGGACATGTCGACATCCTGATCAACAATGCCGGCATCTTCATCGCCAAGCCGACCGCCGACTACACCGTCGAGGATGTGGATGCGATCGTGGCCACCAATCTGAAGGGCTTTTTCTACCCGTCGCAGCAGGCCGCCGTCCACATGGCCGGCCGCAAGCAAGGCCACATCGTCAACATCACCGCCAGCATCGGCATCCAGCCGAATGCCAAGGTCCCGGCCCTGCTGCCGGTCCTGATCAAAGGCGGCCTGAACCAGGCGACGCGCGCCCTGGCCCTCGAGCTCGCTCCGTCGAATGTCAAGGTCAACGCAATCGCCCCCGGCATCATCGAAACTCCGCTGCACAGTGACTATGAAAGCGTGCGCGGGTTCTACAACACCCTGGCGCCGAGCGGCACTACCGGGGTGGTGCAGGACATCGTCGATGCCGTGATGTACATGACCAACTCCAGCTTCACCAGTGGCACCGTGCTGGCGGTCGACGGCGGCGGCACTGCCGGCGTCTTCCAGGGCTGATCCGGCAAGCCGGCTGGAGAACGAGATGAAACTCATCTATATAGGCGATCCGATGTGTTCCTGGTGCTATGGCTTCGGCAAGGAGATGACCACCTTGCTGGAACGGCATCCCGGCCTCGATCTCGAGATCGTGGTCGGCGGCGTGCGCGCCGGCGCCACCGACCTGCTGGACGACGCAGGCAAGCGCTTCCGCCTTGATCACTGGGAGCGCGTACAGTCCAACAGCGGTTTGCCATTCAACCGGGCCGCCTTCCTGGCGCGCGAGCACTTTGTGTACGACACCGAGCCGGTCTGCCGCGCCGTCGTCACCGCGCGCCGTCTCGCTCCGGACTCGGACCTGCTGGCCGTGTTCCGCTCCCTCCAGCACGCCTTCTATGCCGAGGGGCGGGACACGACCGACGGCCGGGTTCTGTCGGTCGTCGCCGTGGCCGCACTGAAGGCCGTCGGGCATGAGGTCGATGCGGAGCGTTTCCACGACGAATGGCGCTCGGAAGCGGCAATGACCGAGACCCGCGCCGATTTCGTGCGTGCCCGCCAGCTCGGCGTGCGCAGCTTCCCGAGCCTGCTGCTCGATACCGGAACCGGTATCGTCGAGGTCAGCCCTGGCTACGCGCATGCCCAGCTGCTGGACATGCGCTTGCACGAGGCGATGAAGAAGTACGCCCGCGCCAGCGCGGCTTAGGGTCCTCGGCGTCCGTACTGCCTGCCCGCTCGATGCGGCTGGCAACGGACGCCCTACCCCATGTGGCGACCCATGGGTATGTATCCCCATTGGCTCAATCATGCGCACACCGTCTGCGCTCGTGAACCGATCAGAGCTCGCCTCGAGTCCGCGTCGGGCTCTTGCCAATACCGGCTCGCCGGATTCCGTAATCTCTGGAGTTTCGCTTTCCCCTCCCTGTTCGTGATCGCGCTGGAATGCGTATGAGGCATGCGTGACACATGGCCATACAGACTGCTTTCGCCCATCGGTCTGGTGTCGTCCGTCATACCTGCCTTCCTTCCTGGGCGCTTGGTGGTTTTGTGTAGTAGTTTCCGGAGTCGATAACGATAATTTTTTTTGCTGGATTGTTTTAAATGTTGGTTAGTTACGTTTATAGTGATTGTCCAGCCATCCGATGGCCATTTCGTTCGAGAAGCTTATTGAAGTTCAATATTATTTCATTGACAATGCACTGCGTATTGGCCAGCACCGCTGTTTCGCGTCGAGGCGTTGCCGTCGACTTCGGCGGGTCATCTTTCAAAGGACACCATGATTTCTCCCTATACCGTTGGCGGCGTCGTCTCGGCGGCCGCCCTGACAGTGCTACTGGCGGCCTGCACCACTCCCGGCAAGCAGTCCACCCAAGCCGTGACACCGGCGGCCCATTTCGAACGCTTCAGCTACGACGGCCGCTCCCAGGAAACCGCAACGCCCACTGCAGGCCAATACCGCAATCCGGTCCTCTCCGGCTACTATCCCGACCCCTCGGTGCTGCGCGTGAAAGACGACTACTACCTGGTCAATTCCTCATTCACGAACTTCCCCGGCCTGCCCCTGTTCCATTCGCGCGACCTTGTCACCTGGAGCCAGATCACCAACGTGATCACCCGCCCTTCACAGGCGAACTTCCAGGGCCTGCGCTCCTCGCGCGGCATCTACGCCCCCGACATTTCGTACCACAATGGTGTCTTCTACGTGGTCACGACCTGCGTGGACTGCGGCGGCAACATGGTCATGACCGCTAGCCGCCCGGAAGGTCCCTGGTCAGACCCGGTCAAGCTGGCCTTCGGCGGCATCGATCCGTCGCTGTTCTGGGACACTGACGGCAAGGTCTACCTGGTCGGCAACGATGCGCCGGCAGAACAACCGCGCTACGACGGCCACCGCGCCATCTGGGTCCAGGAATTCGATCCAGTCGCGCTGGCGGTCAAGGGGGAACGCACCCTCCTGGTCAATGGCGGCGTCGATATCTCGGCCAAGCCCAGCTGGATCGAAGGACCACATATCTTCCGGCGCGGCAGCTATTACTACCTGATCGCGGCCGAGGGCGGCACCGGCGACAACCACTCCCAGGTGGTATTCCGCTCGAGCAGTGCGCGCGGCCCGTTCACGCCCCACGCGAACAATCCGATCCTCAGCCAGCGCAAGCTCGACCCGGCGCGCCCGAATCCGGTGACCTCGGCCGGCCACGCCAAGTTCGTCCAGACCCCCGCTGGCCAATGGTGGGCAACCTTCCTCGCCACCCGGCCCTACCAGGACGGCATGTACAACATCGGACGCGAGACTTTCCTGTTGCCGGTGACGTGGAAGGACGACTGGCCGCTGGTGCTCGAAGACGGCCTGGCGATTCCCTTCGTCGCCGCCAGGCCGGCGCTGCCGGTGCAGGCGCGCCCCGATGTGCCGTTGTCGGGCGACGTCGCGTATACCGACGAATTCGACGGCGCGCGCCTGGCCGACGCCTGGATCGGCGTGCGCACCCCGGCGACGCCATTTCATCGGCTGGAAGCAGGCCGCCTCGTGCTGGAGCCACGAGGACAGCTCGGCGACCTCGATGCCACCCCGGCCTTCCTTGCACGCCGCCAGCAACACCACATCGCCACGGTGGCCACCAGCCTGCGTTTTCGTCCATCCCATGAAGGCGACCGCGCCGGCCTGGTGGCCTACCAGAGCGACGAGTCGCACCTGTTTTACGGGATCACCCGCATCGGCCAGCGCGACATGCTGGCCATCTTCGTGCGCGCGAAGGCGGCCGCCGACAAGCTGCTGGCCAGCACGCCCCTGGACGGCGACACGGTCGATCTCGAGATCCGCGCCGACGGCGGCCGCATGCACTTTTCGTACACGGCCGGCGGCGTAAAGCGGACCCTGCGCGACGACGTCGACGCGACCTTCCTTTCCACCAGCAAGGCCGGGGGCTTCACGGGAACGATCATCGGACCCTTCGCCGGACGGGCCGGCGCTCCCGCAGCACGCTAGCGCACCTGGCGCCGGCGCGACGGCGCGCACCGGGCGCCGCGCCCCTGTCCGCACCTGCAAACCGCACCGCGGTGATCCGTAACATTTTTTGTTATGCGCTACCATTTTCTGTTAATGAATGGTAGGCTTGGCAGCGACGTAGCTGAATCATAACAATATCGATCATCGGAGGAGACTTGGAACGACATCCGCAACCTATCCCGGGTAGCGCTGACCTCGCTCGCGCTCGCCCGGGACCGGCGCAACGCGCGCTGGCCATGGCGAGCCTGCTGGGCGCCACGCTCGGCGCAGTGCTGGCGACGGCACCGGCCATGGCGCAAGCTGCAGCGCAACAGGCGCAGCAGCAAGGCCGCGAACGCATCGACTTCAACGACGGCTGGCGCTTCACCCTGGGCGACCCTGGCGGCAACTCGGCGCCCTACCTGTACGACGTCCGGCCCGACGTCAAGCAATCGGCGGACGGCAAGGACGCCGATGCTCGCCCCGACCAGGCGGCCCGGGTCGAGCGCGCCGGCGTACCGCTCCTCAAACCCTGGATCCTCCCGAGCGGCAACGCCTTCATCAAGGACCCAGCGCGGCGCCACGCCCGTCCGGCGGCCGATCCAGCCATCGACGCACCCTACGCGCGCCTCGGCTTCGACGACAGTGCCTGGACCCAGGTCCGCCTGCCGCATGACTGGGCGATCGCCGGCCCGTTCCTGGAAACCGGACCCTATGGCGGCATGGGCCGCCTCAAGACCTGGGGCCCGGCGTGGTACCGCAAGACGCTCACGCTGACTGCGGCCGACCGCGGCAAATCGATCTTCCTCGACATCGACGGCGCCATGGCCTATGCCAGCGTCTGGGTCAACGGCCGCCTGGCCGGCGGCTGGCCGTATGGCTACAACTCATTCCGCATCGACCTCACGCCCTACGTCACGCCCGGCGCCAGCAACCAGGTGGCGATCCGCCTCGACAATACGCCCGAATCGGCGCGCTGGTATCCGGGGGCGGGCCTGTACCGCAATGTGTGGATCACCAAGACGGCGCCGCTGCACGTCGGCCAGTGGGGCGTGCAGCTCACGACGCCCCAGGTGTCGAAAGAGTCGGCCCAGGTGGCCTGGCGCGTCACCCTCGACAACAAGGGCGCCGCACCCGTCAAGGCCGACGTACTCACCGAACTGCTCGTGCTCGACGCCCAGGGCAAGCCGACCGGCAAGCCGGTCGCCAGCGTGACCTCGGCGCCGACGACCGTCGCGCCGGGCGCCAGCGCCAGCGTGACTGGCGCGGCCACCCTGGCCAAGCCGCGCCTGTGGGGCCCGCTGCCGACCCAGCAGCCGCACCGCTACCTGGCCGTGACCACCGTGCGCCAGGATGGCCGGGCAGTCGACCGTGTTGAGACGCCGTTCGGTATCCGCACGCTGCGCTTCGACGCCAACGAAGGCGTGTTCGTCAATGGCGAGAAGATCGCGCTGCGCGGCGTGAACAACCACCACGACCTCGGCGCGCTCGGCTCCGCCTTCAACGTGCGCGCGGCCGAGCGCCAGCTCGAAATGCTGCAGCAGATGGGCGCCAACGCCCTGCGCATGAGCCACAATCCGCCCGACCCGCAGCTGCTGGAACTGACCGACCGCATGGGTATCCTGGTGGTGGACGAGGTGTTCGACTCCTGGCAGCGCAAGAAGACGCCGCTCGACTTCCACCTGATCTTCGACGAGTGGCACGAGCAGGACTTGCGCTCGATGATCCGGCGCGACCGTAACCACCCATCGGTGATCATGTGGAGCATCGGGAACGAGGTGGGCGAGCAGTATACCGACAAGGAAGGCGCCGCGATCGCCCGTCGCCTGCACGCAATCGCGCGCGAGGAAGACTCGACCCGCCCGACCACGACCGCCATGAACTACGCGAAGCCCGACATGCCGCTGCCGGCCGAGGTGGACCTGATCAGCCTGAACTACCAGGGCGAAGGCATCCGCCAGGATCCCGAATTCGAGGGCACCGACCGCATCCGTACGCCGCCGCAGTATCCGGCCTTCCATGCAAAGTTCCCGGACAAGGTGATCCTCACGAGCGAATCGGCCTCGGCGTTCAGCAGCCGCGGGGTGTATTTCTTCCCGGTCCATCCGGCCAACAGTTCGATCGTGCGCGACGGCCGGGGCGGCGATTCGACGCTGCAGCAGGTCAGCTCGTATGAGCTGTATGCCGTCGATTTCGGCTCGTCGGCCGACAAGGTGTTCGCCGCGCTCGACCGCCACCCTTATGTGGCCGGCGAATTCGTCTGGACCGGCTTCGACTACCTGGGCGAGCCGACCCCGTACTATGGCGCGCGCAGCTCCTACACCGGCATCATCGACCTGGCCGGCTTCAAGAAAGACCGCTTCTACCTGTACCAGTCGCGCTGGCGTCCAGCGCTGAAAATGGCCCACATCCTGCCGCACTGGACCTGGCCGGAACGCGTCGGCCAGGTCACGCCGGTGCACGTGTTCACCTCGGGCGACGAGGCCGAGTTGTTCGTCAACGGCAAATCGCAGGGCCGCAAGAAGAAGGCGCCGCTCACCTATCGCCTGCGCTGGGATGAGGTGAAATACGAGCCGGGCGAGGTGCGCGTCGTCAGCTACAAGGACGGCAAGGAATGGGCCCGCGCCTCGGTCAAGACCGCGGGCGACGCGGCCGCGCTGCAGGCCAGGGCCGATCGCACCACGATCGACGGCGACGGGCGCGACCTGTCGTTCGTCACTGTACGCATCGTCGACAAGGACGGCGTCGATGCGCCGCGCAGCATGCAGCGGGTGCGCTTCACGGTCGAGGGTCCCGGCGAGCTGGTGGCGACCGACAATGGCGACCCGACCAGCTTCGAGCCCTTCCCGTCGCCCGAACGCGCCGCCTTCAACGGGCTGGTGCTCGGCATCGTGCGCGCCAAGCCGGGCGCCAGCGGCCCGATCACGGTGCGGGTGGCGGCCGACGGCCTGGCGCCGGCGTCGGTCACGCTACAGGCGCGCCAGCGCCGCTGAGATCGCGGGCGGCATCAGGCCTCGGCTGGTGCCGCCTTGGGCAGGAAGGAAGACAGCCGGCGCTGTCCGAATTCGCGCAGGAGCGTGCCGGCCGCCTGGGCCAGCGCGACGTCGAGCATGTCGGAGATTGCCCGCTCATGGACGCAGCCAGGGTGGTCGACGGTCGAAGCGATCGCAAAAATGACGGGTTCCTCGAGCGCCTGGTAGACGTCGAGCACCGTGATGGCGTCCGGGTCCACCGCGAGCACCCAGCCCCCATTGCGGCCGGCGGTCGAACGCACATAGCCGGCGCTACGCAGAGCGCCCATCATGCGTCGCACCAGCACCGGGTTCGTATCGAGCATCACGGCCAGTTCTTCCGAACTGGTCGTCTCCTCGCGTCCATGAATGTGGACCAGCACGTGCAACATGCGCGCCAGTCGGAAATCAGCTCTCATCGGTCATCCTCCTGGCCACAGCATACCGCAACTCAATGAGTTTCGAAATACCACCTCAGGCCGACGTGCGGGTTCGCTTGCGGAACTCGGCGGCCTTGTGACGGTTGCCGCACAGCGCCATGCTGCACCATCGGCGCCGGTGCGATTTGGTGCGGTCGTAGAACCACAGCACGCAGTCCGGATGTTCGCACTGGCGCACGTACTCGAACTGACCGCTGGCCAGCAGGTCCGCCAGCGACTCGGCCAGCCGCCCGAGCGCCTGCTGCGGCGACGACGCGGGCAGCCGGCGCGCGAGCACCGGGTCGTCGTCGTTCCACTCCAGCACCGGCACCGACTGCATCGCCGCCAGGTAGTGGTTGAGCCGCTCCGGATTGCCGCGCCTGCCCTCTTTGCGCAGCTCGACCAGCGCGCGCGCGGTGTCGCGCAGCTCTCTGGCGCCCTCCAGCAAGGCGTCTTTAGCCGCCCGATCCTTTATGTGGCCGGCATCGATTCCGCACCGCTCCAGCCAGCGCAAGACATCGTCGCCGCTCGTCCATAAATCGACGTGCGCAGCGCCGCTGCGCGCCTCTGTATTGAGCAAGTCCAGCGCCAGGTGGTCGGCAATCAGCACCGGCTCCGTGAGGTCCGCTTCCTGTTTCTTGTCGGGCATCGGTCTACCTTTCGCAATAACCATCAAGATTATACTTGAACGGTTATCACAAGCATGTGATACTAGAACCGCATAACCTCAGAAATTATATATTACAGGTTACCCAGGATCCATCTCATCGAAAGGAGTCCCCCATGAAACCGATTCTTCATCCCCTGCTCATGGCAGCCGCCATCGGCGGCGCCGGCGCCGTCCAGGCCGCCGAGCAGGCGCCCGAGGTACGCCATGACACGGTCCGGGTCAAAGGTGTCGACGTCTTCTATCGCGAAGCCGGCCCGCAGGACGCGCCCGCCGTCCTGCTGCTGCACGGCTTTGGAGCGTCCTCGCACATGTTCCGCGAATTGATCCCCAAGCTGGCCACCGGCTATCGCGTGGTCGCACCCGACCTGCCGGGCTTTGGCCTGACGCGCCCCGACGCCTCGTTTTGCTACACCTTCGACAACCTGGCGGACGTCATCGATGCGTTCACGATCGCCAAGGGCTTGCAGCGCTACGCCATCTATGTGTTCGACTATGGCGCGCCGGTCGGCTGGCGCCTGGCGGTGCGCCATCCCGGGAAGATCACGGCGGTGGTGAGCCAGAACGGCAATGCCTACGAAGAAGGCCTGAGTCCGGGCTGGGCGCCGATGCGGGCCGCCTGGGCCAATCCCACACCCGAGAACCGCGAGGCGCTGCGCAAGTTCAATACGCTGGACATGCTCAAGTGGCAGTACGTCGAGGGCGTCAAGGACACCGCGTCGATCGCCCCCGACGGCTACCTGCTGGCGCATGAAGCAATCGAGCGCATCGGTGTCGAGCCGCAGATGGACCTGCTGGTCGACTATGGCCAGAACATCAAGCAATACGCGCAGCTGCACGAGTTCTTCCGCCGCTACCAGCCGCCGACGCTTGCCATCTGGGGCAGGAACGATCCGTTCTTCCTGCCGCCGGGGGCCGACGCCTTCAAGCGCGACAATCCGAAGGCGCAAGTGCGCTTCCTGGACACCGGCCACTTCGCGATCGAGACCCATGGCCCCGAGATCGCGCGCGAGATGCGCAGTTTCCTCGACCGTCACCTGGGCGGCGGCAGGTAAGCTGCTAGCCGGCGATGGACCCGCAACTGGCCATCGCCCTTACCTGCTGCGCCCGCATGAACGCGCAGCTGATGAATATCTCGCGCATGAGATAGACGAAGACGACGGTCAGCGCCAGCATGCCGCCGATGAAGCACAAGGCGATGTACTGGTCCAGCGGCAGGCTGGTCGTATCTCCCAGGAACAGCATGGCGATCACCAGGCAGACCAGCAGGCCGCAGGCCGTGCTGGCGGTGATGCTGATGTTGATGAGCGAAGCGCGCTCGTGCAGACTGAGCAGCTCGCCCAGGCATTCGTTCTCGCGATTGGCGCTCAAGCGCTCTTCCAGCGCCCGCGTGCGGTCGATCAGGCGCCCCAGGCGGTTGGTCAGCACGACCAGCAGCGTGCCCACCCCGGCGAGCAGGAATACCGGCGCGATGGCCAGCTGGATGGCTTCACCGATCTGGCTGAGCTGGAAGTCCATGGGAATGTGGCCTCGACCTGGTAACGAACGTATCCGTAGTGTAGCAAGGGCTCGCCCGGACCGCCCCGCCCTCTGCCTTTTGAAGGACTGGCCAGGCGGATACCGTAACTCCAGGGATTACCGATACGCGTTGGCCGCTCGACCGTTACGCCTGGACGCTCTGCCGCGGCCCGGGCCGCGACCGGGCGCAAGGCGTATTGCGCCCCGCCGCGATGCGCATGCCATCGTCCAGCAGCCGCGCCGCCCAGCCGAACACCGTGCTCTGGCTCACCATGGCGCGCATGGCGCGCATGCGGGTGGTCTGCTCGTGCTCCGGCATGTCCAGAGCGTGGCCGATGGCGCGCGCGATGCCGGCGATGTCGCGCGGCTCGACCAGCAAAGCCTGGTCCAGCTCGGCCGCGGCGCCGGCCTGGCGGCTGAGCACCAGCGCGCCGCGCAAATCGTTGCGCGCCGCGACGAATTCCTTGGCAACCAGGTTCATTCCATCGTGCAGGCTCGTGACCAGGCAGACATCGCTGGCGCGGTAGCAATCGGTGACGGTCGCCGCGTTGGCGCTGGCGGCATGCAGCACCACCGGCTGCCAGGCGCCATTGCCGAAGCGGGCGTTGATCCTCTCGGTCAGCGCCTTCACCTGGCGCGAGATCTGCTGGTAGGCCGGCAGCGCGCCACGGCATGGTGCGCCGATCTGCAGGAGCGTGACTTGACCATGCAACGCCGGACGCTGTTCGAGCAACAGCTCGAACGCCTGCAGCCGCTCGGGGATGCCCTTCGTGTAGTCCATGCGGTCGACGCCGACCAGCAGGCGCACATGTGGCGCGATGCCGAAGCGGCGCTTGACCTCGTCGCGCAAGCCGGCAGGCGGCAGCGCCTGGCGGCCCGGCCAGCCGATCGAGATCGGATAGGCGCCGGCGTGGGCGTGGGCGGCGCCAGGATTGCGTGGGTACCCGGCCCGCACCAGCTGGAAATTCGTCAGATCGGCCGGGGTCTGCAGGCCGACCACGGTGCTGGCCAGGAGGCCTGCCATCAACTGGTCGCGCCACGGCAGCCGCGACAGGCGTTGCGGCGCCGGGAACGGGATATGCCAGAACAGGATGATCACCGCGTCCGGCAGGCGCTCGCGCACCAGCTGCGGCACCAAAGCCAGGTGGTAGTCCTGGACCAGCACGACCGGCCGCGAAGTAGCGGCTTCGGCCACCACGGCGTCGGCGAAACGGCGGTTGACCCGCACATAGTGCTCCCAGTCGCCCGCACGGAAAGTCGGCTCGACGTCGGTGTGGTGGCATAACGGCCACAAGGCTTCGTTGGACAGGCCGTCGTAATAGCCGGCGACTTCGTCGTCGCCCAGCCACAGGCGGCGCAGGCGGTAGGGGGCATCGAGGTGGCGTTTCAATACGTGGCCGTGCGCGTCGCAGGTCTCGCGGTCGGCGTCGCCGCTGCCGTGGGCGATCCAGCAGCCGCCCTCGTTGGCCAGCACCGCTTCCAGTGCGGTGACCAGGCCGCCCGCGGGGCGCTGGGCCACGATGCCATGTTCAGTATGGGAATGGACGCAGGGCGCCCGGTTCGAGACGACGATCAGGTCGTCGCCGCAGCCCAGCTGCTCGAGCAGGCGGGCCAGGTCGGCGCTGTCGCGGACGTCGGCCGGTGCAAGCAGGCCGGCCGGAACACGCGTGGAACGGCCGCCATGGGGCTGGCGGTCGGGGGGGTGAATCGGTAGATGCGCTGGATTGCCGCGCACCCGCATGGTGGGGTGGGATTGGTATCTCGCTGTCATGCAAACAGCTTAATATCTTAGCGTTCCCCGGACCGTGCGCCACCGTACTCACATTGACAATTTACCAAACAGAAACTTTCATGCAGTGACGTAGTGATCCAGCAGCAGTGCCGCGAACAGCAGCGCCAGATATACGATCGACCAGGCAAACGATTTGCGGGCGATGTGGTCGCTATAACGTCGATGGACCAGCCAGCCGTAGCGCAGGAATACCGCGTTCAGCGCGCAAGCGGCCACCAGGTACACTACGCCGCTCATGCCTACCGCCCACGGCAGCGCCGTGCCGGCCGCCAGCGCCAGGCTGTAGCGCCACACCTGCAACCCCGTGTGGGCCATGCCGTGCGTCACGGGCAGCATGGGCAGGCCGGAACGCGCATAGTCGTCGCGGCGGGCCATGGCCAGTGCCCAGAAGTGCGGCGGCGTCCACAGGAAAATGATCAGCACCAGCAGCCATGCCTCCATCGGCACCGCATTGGCGACCGCGGCCCACCCCAGCGCCGGCGGCATGGCGCCGGCGAAACCGCCGATCACGATGTTTTGCGGGGTATGTGGTTTGAGCAGCAGCGTATAGATGAAGGCGTACCCGACGAAGGTGGCGAGCGTCAGCCACATCGTCAGCGGATTGATCCTGGTGTACAGCAGCGCCGCACCGGCGCCACCCAGCACCAGCGAAAAGACAACGGTTTGCAGCGGGCCCAGGGCGCCGCTGGCCGTCGCGCGGCGGGCGGTGCGCGCCATGCGGGCGTCGATCCGGGCCTCGAGCAGGCAATTCACGGCGAAGGCGGCGCCGGCCAGCAGCCAGATACCGGCGGCACTGGACAGCAGCACGCCCCAGCCAGGAAAACCATCGCTCGCCAGCAGGCTGCCGATCACGGCGCAGAACACGGTCAGCATCGTGACGCGCGGCTTGGTCAGTGTCCAGTATTGGGAGCACAGGCGGATCAGGCGCGCGGCCGCGCCTGGTCCGGCGCCCAGGCGCGCCGCTTCTATCTCTATAACTTTCACATTCGACATGATCGCGCGGCCGCGGTGCAGAGATGGCGGCCGTTACCCAAAACCCGACATCCTAGAGGAAATCAAGTTCCATACAAACGGGCAAAATGTCCCAGTTGCCGTAGAGACCACGGTTTTTACGCGGTTAGCGCGCTTCTTCGACCGGATGCGCGATTGTCGGCGCCAGTTGGACGGGCATCTGATGTGCGAACACCACATATTGCATCGAGCACAGCGCGACATAGGCCAGCAGCTCGCACAGCTCCTCGAACACCTGGGCGCTCGACGCGGCCATGGCGAGATGGCAGGACATATGGCCTTCGGCGCAGGTCGAACCCATGGCGCCGGCCAGCGTCACGATCAGGCACAGCCAGGGTGCGCGGTGCGCCAGCGCGGCCCGCAGCGGCCGGTCGATACGGTGGTAGAACGCGCTGAAGAGCAGCCAGGCCAGCAGCAACACGGCGCTCGGCCGGGCCAGTGGTCCGATCCAGTGGGCGCTCGCGGCCATGGCGTCCACGCCCGGCCACGCCCTGCCCCAGCTGAGTTCACGTCCCGCAAGCAGCAGCCACACGGGCGCCACCCACAGGGCCAGCGCGGCGACCGGCGCGGGCCGGGCGCGCAGGTGGGCAAGCAGCGCCAGCACGCAGCCCACGCCCAGCACGATCACTTGCAGGTTTTCCAGCAGGCCTCCCTCGCGCGCCCAGGTCGCGGGCAAGACCAGGCTGGCGGGATAGCTGGCGACCAGCGCCGCGAGCAGTAACCATTCGCCGCGCCGCGCCGGGATCCATGAAGGATGTCGAGACATTCGCACTCCGTTCGCATGACGCCGCCAGCCCCCGATTGCGGGGAGCTGGTCGGCAATCACGCGATTGTACGAAGCTGCGCCATGCGCACGATTGCTTTAACGAGCAATTCGACGATCAGTTGTTGTTTTTACATCAATTTCGCCGGTTGCGCGTCAGGCGTTGCGTGTCAGTGACCGGCGTGGGCGGGTTTCGCCGTATTGTTGAGCGCCTTCACTGGCGCCTTGATCTCGACCGTTTCGCGCTTGCCGTCCTTGCCTTCGAAAACCAGGGTGAACGGGACGGTATCGCCCTCTTTCACCTGCGACTTGAGGTTCAGCAGCATGAGGTGATAGCCGCCCGGCTTGAGCTCTACCCGCTGGCCCGCGGGCAGGTCGACCGACTGCACCTGGCGCATGCGCATCACGTCGCCCTGCATCGCCATCTCGTGCACCTCGACGTTGGGCGTCAGCGGCGAGCTGGCCGAGACGAACTTGCTGTCCCTGGCGGCCTGCAGCTGCATGAAGGCGCCGGTCGCCTTCTGCGCCGGCACGGTGGCGCGCACCCAGGCGTCCTTGACGCTGACATTGGCCTGGGCGAAGGCGGTACCGGCGGTGGCCGCCAGCACGGCGGCGGCGGCGAAGGTGCGGATGAAGTGGTTCATGGTGTTTTCCTTTGTGGATGGTTCGGGTTCAGGCGGCGTGCAGCAGCTTGCGCACGTCGGCGGCGTAGTCGAGCGCCGACTGGCCGTGCGACAGTTTCAGGCGCAGCTTGCCGCGGGTGTCGAAGGCATAGGTGACCGAAGTATGGTCGATGGTGTACGAATCGCCGGTCGGGACCTTCTGGTAGATCACCTTGAATTCTTTCGCGGTCTCGGCCAGGCGTTCCTGGTCGCCGTAAAGGGCCAGGAAACTCGGGTCGAAGGCTGCCGTGTAGGCGTTCAGGACCTCGGGCGTGTCGCGCTCGGGGTCGACGCTGATGAACAGCACCTGCAGGCGGTCGCCGTCGGGGCCGAGCAGGGACTTGACCTCGGCCGCGCGCGCCAGCGCGGTCGGGCACACGTCCGGGCATTGGGTAAAGCCAAAGAACATCAGCACGACCTTGTCCTTGAAGTCGGCCAGCGTTCGTTCCTGCCCCGACGGGTCCTTGAGGCGGAAGTCGCGCCCGAAATCGGCGCCCGTGATATCGGTGCCATTGAAGCTGACCGCCCCGCCGATGCGGCAGCCGGCAAGCAGCCCCAGGGTGATTGCCGCGCCGGACAGCACGAAGGCACGCCGCGTGGCGTTACTGGAAACGCGTTGATTCATCTTGCTACTCCTGATTGATCGCGCCGTGCGGGAGGCGAACCTGCAGCTCAGGATCACCGTGCACATGCACGTAAATACAGCGCCGGCGCCGGGGCCGGCTCGCAGGGTTCAGGAGTAGTCAGGCGGCCCGCGCGGCGGCAACGGCGCGCCGGCATGGACCACGACGTGGGAAGCGACGACGCGCTGGACCGCGCCCACTGCCGGCTGCGGCGTGGGCGCGCCCATCGCCACAACCGGCGGCGGCAGGGCTGCCGGCAGGCACAGCGGACAATCGAGCGTATGCCCCTTGCCGTGAAGGGCCGCGCCGTCCTGATCGACAAACACGACCTTGGCGCCGCCCTCGGAGCACACCAGCGCCATCGTGGTCGGCTGCACCACAGGTGCGGCACTGGCGGCGCCCAGGGTGAGGACGAACCAGGCCAGAACCAGACGGACCAGCATCGACGATGTGCGCAGGATGTGCATGAGTTTCGATTATTGGTGATGGGCCATGCTGGCGTCAACGGCAAACTGCATCCGGCAGCTGTTCCATAACGTAGATCCTCACGCATGCGCTTGACATGTATTGACGTGGCGGATATCTTGACGCTAAAAGTTGCTATATAGCAATTTACCCTTCGTCAGGGAAGATATCAGGGCACGGCCTTCAGGGGCACGCGGAAAAACCCGGACTTGCGCCATGCGGACGGCGGCTGCCGCCGGCGCGGGATCTCCAATGAATAATTGATAACCAAGGAGTTTTACATGAACCTACTGCCTCGCGGGCAGTTTGCAGGCCGCCTCCGCATGCCCGGCCTGCCACTCGCGCTCACCATGCTGCTCGCCGCTTGCGGCGGCGGCAATGGCGAGTCGCCCATCGCCCAGATGGAGGGCGCCGGCAAAAGCCTGTCCCGGTCGTATTCCGCCGCCGCCGAAGGGCTGGAGATGCCACTCACCCCGACCGGCGCCACCGCCACCTCGCGCGAGCGCGGCGATCTCGACGCCAGGTTCGCGATCGATGGCGACCGCGCTACACGCTGGGGAAGCGAATTCTCCAGTGAGCAACACCTGACGCTCGAATACGCTGAAAGCGCCGTCATCACCCGGGTGCGCATCGATTGGGAAAATGCCCACGCTCGCAAGTATGAGCTGCAAGTGTCGGACGACGGCGACGCCTGGACCACGATCAAGACCGTCAGCAACAGCCAGGGTGGCGTCGAGGACTTCACTGGCCTCAACGGCCAAGGCAAGTTCCTGCGGGTGAAGGGCGTCGAGCGCGCCGGCCAGTATGGCTATTCCATCCTCGAGATCCAGGCCTTCACCGGCACGCCGGCCGATCCGGAAATCCCGCCGACCGAACCGGATCCCGAGATCCCGGTCGACCCGGGCAAGCCGGGCGTCGCCATCAAGCCTGCGAGCGCCACTTCGTCCAGGCCGGAAAACGACGGCCTCAACGCCGGCAACGCGATCGACGGCAAGCTCAATACGCGCTGGGCGAGCGCCGCGCAAGATGGCAACGGCGGCTGGATCCAGTTCAACTTCAACACACCGACCCCGATCGGCTACATGAAGCTGAACTGGGAAGCGGCCTATGCCAAGGCATATTCGGTATCGACGTCCAACGATAACCAGAACTGGACCGAGCTGCGTGTGGTACGCGACGGCCAGGGCAAGATCGAGGAATTCTTCAACCTCGGTGCCGTCGCCAAGCACGTCCGCATCCAGGGCCTGCAGCGCTCGTCGGATTACGGCTATTCGCTGTGGGAAGTCGAATTCAAGACGCCCGGCAGCGACAATACCGTGCCCGCCGTCCCGGTCTCGGCCGTGCCCTTCCCCACCAGCGGCAATGGCTGGTCCCCGCTGCCGGGAGCGAAGGAACCGATCGAGTCGCTCCAGTTCACGCTCGCCGACGGCACCCTGGTCACGCGCTTCGGCGCCCGCGGCAAGGCGCGCCATGGCCGTGAACGCGGCGAGGAATGGAACGAGATCGGCTCGAAGTTCCCCAACAAGACCGTCGATCCGGCCACCGGCCTGCCGCGCAACGAGGGACCGGGCAATCACCTGACCTTCGTGCCGCTGTACCACAAGAACCGCACCTGGGGCGTCGAGATCATCGACCGCAGCCGCGTGCCGAACAACACCAAGCCGGTGCTGATCGTCAACCAGTACACCACGGTGCCTTTCCTGAAAGGCGGCGTGGCGTTCTTCCGCGCCTTCGACCGTCCGGACGATACCGGCTTCGGCTGGATGGCGCCGGGCCAGCTGGTCAACGACAAGGTCGCGATCTGCCCGGCCACGCCCTATCCGAAGAACGACACCTTGGCCAATGCGAACCTGGCCAACGGCGACTGCACCTTGCAGCTATGGGACTATCCGGGCCACGCCGAACTGAATACGGATGGCTTCCCGAACGGCCGCACGGTCCCGGCACGGCGCCTGGTCGCCGGCGATGTGGTCGAGGTCTCGCCGTCGTATTTCACCACCATCCCGGCCCTGCGCGCCCTCGGCGACCAGGGCGGCGAGCGCTACTACTCCACCGAATGGACGTATGTGGTCGGCGAAGGCTTGCGGCCATGGTATGGCGTACTGCCGCGCCTGATGAACGCGCCGCTCCCGCTGGCGACCCTGTCCGGCGGCATCGGATCGGTCTCGTACAACTACAGCGACAACGGCAAGTTCATGTTCCAGCAGCCGTTCAACAACATCGGCATGCAGAACATGCAGCGCTTCGTCGAAGGTCGTCGCCTGGTGCACACCAATATGACCACGGGTGAGCACAACGAGACGGGTAACGACAAGTACCTGCCGGCGGTCGGCCTGCAGGGCCAGCAGTTCGGCCAGTCCACCTGCGTCGCCTGCCACGCCAACAACGGCCGCAGCCCGGCCCCGGTGGACAAGCAACGCCTCGATACGATGAGCGTGCGTGTCGCCAGTACCGGCGCGGACGGCGCGCAGTTGCCGCATCCGGTCTACGGCTCGACGGTGCAGATGAACGCCCTGTCCCTGGCCGGCACGCCGCAGAACTGGGGTACCGGAGTGCGCGTCGATGGTTTCGACGAGCGCAAGGTGAACCTGGCCGACGGCACCGAGGTCACGCTGCGCAAGCCGAAGCTCAAGTTCGACGGCCCGACGCCGGCCACGTTCTCGCTGCGCGCGGCCAAGCCGATGCTCGGCGTCGGCCTGCTCGAAGCGGTGCCCGAGGCCGACATCCTGGCGCGTGCGCGCACCAGCCCGGACCAGGACGGCGTCAGGGGTGTCGCCAACTTCGTGTTCGATCCCGAGACGGGCGCGGTGCAGGTCGGCCGCTTCGGCTGGAAGGCGTCGAAGGCGTCGCTGCGTCACCAGGCCGCGAGCGCGCTGCTGCAGGACATGTCGGTGACTTCACCGGTCTACCCGAACCGCAGCTGCGACAACAATCCGGCCGGCTGCGCCAGCGCGCCGAAGCAGAAAGGCATCTCCGAGTCCGACCTGCAGCAGATCACGAACTACATGGCCCTGCTGGCCGTCCCGGCACAGCGCAGCCTTGCCAGCGGCTTCCCGAAGGGCGTAGCCCCGATCGAGGAACTCGATGTCGACACCCGCAAGGTCGACGCCGGCGCCAGGCTGTTCGACGCGATGCGCTGCGTGGCTTGCCATACGGCCTCGATGAAGACCGGATCGAACCATCTGTTCGCGGAACTGCGCGACCAGACCATCCGTCCCTACACCGACCTGCTGCTGCACGATATGGGTCCGGGACTGGCGGACAACTACAAGGAAGGCCAGGCCAGCGGCAGCATGTGGAGTACCGCGGCGCTGTGGGGCATCGGCTACACCGAAAAGGTGATGGACCGCGACGGCGCCGTCGGCTACCTGCACGATGGCCGCGCCCGCAACCTGACCGAGGCGATCATGTGGCACGACGGCGAAGCAGCCGCCGCACGCAACCGCTTCGCGAAGCTGGCCAAGGCGCAGCGCGACGAGCTGATGGCGTTCCTGCGTTCGCTGTAATCACTTGACGTAAGTCCGAATGGCGCCGGGAGCGATCCCGGCGCCATTTTTTTCTGCTGGCGGCCACTTGGCGCTGGACAGAATATATGGAACGTATATACGCAATATACGAATCATATATGGAGCATCGCCATGGGCATCGTCAATATCGAAGACGACCTGCACGACCAGGTCCGCCTCGCCACCAGGGTTTCCTGCCGCTCGATCAATGCGCAAGCCGCGTTCTGGATCAAGGTCGGCATGCTGTGCGAGACCAATCCCACCCTCAGCTTCAATGAGATCGTGCAGCGCGAGCTGGCCGCGGCCGGGGTCTCGGCGCCGCCACTGGTGCTGAGCGCGGCATGACCAAGCAGCCCCATGAACTCGCGCTGATGGCCGAATCGGGCCGCCTGCTTGCGTCCGTCTTCGGGATGCTCGACACGCTGACACTCGCGGGCATGACGACGCTCGAGGTCGACACGCTCGTCGAGCGTTTCATCGTCGACCGGCTGCAGGCGCGGCCGGCCAGCAAGGGCCAGTACGACTATGGTTTCGTGCTCAACGCATCCATCAACCAGGTCGTGTGCCATGGCGTGCCCTCGACCAGCGATGTGCTGAAGGACGGCGACATCGTGAACTTCGATATCACGCTCGAAAAGAACGGCTATATCGCCGACTCCAGCAAGACCTACCTGGTCGGCGACGTCGGCCTGGCCGCGCGGCGCCTGGTCCAGACGACCTACGAGGCGATGTGGAAAGGCATCCGCGCGGTGCGGCCCGGCGCCACCCTGGGCGACGTCGGCCATGCGATCGAGCGCCACGCCAGGCGCAACGGCTGCTCGGTCGTGCGCGAATACTGCGGCCACGGCATCGGCCGCGAGATGCACGAAGAGCCGCAGGTATTGCACTTCGGGACGAAAGGCACGGGGCTCACGCTGCGCGAAGGCATGGTGTTTACGATCGAGCCGATGCTCAACCGCGGCGGACGGAGCGTGCGCACCGAAGACGATGGCTGGACGGTCGTGACACGCGACGGCTCGCTGTCGGCGCAATTCGAGCATACGGTCGCGGTGACGGCGCACGGCGCGGCCGTGCTGACGCTGCGTCCCGAAGAACGCGGCATGGTCAGCGCTGTCTAGAACACCAGCATGCGCCAACCGGCGCTGCTGCCCTGCTCCACGAAGGCCACCATGCCTTCGACACCCGCGCAGTGCGGCCCCAGCGCGGCGCGCCCGGCGCCACTGGCCTGCAGCGCCTGGGTGCAGGCGCGGATCTCGACGCCCAGTTCGGCGCTGGCTTCCAGGTGGCGCGCGATCGGCCAGCGCTCGTCGCCAAAGCCCGTCAGCCGTCCGGCATTGACGGCCAGCAGCCACTGCACCGACTGGCTGGAAAACAGCATCTTGACGCGCATGTCGAGGGCCGCCGCGGCTTGCGCCGTCATGAAAGGCGTGGCGAGCAGTTCGGGACGCGACAGGTCGCACGACCAGACCAGGATGGCCAGGCCGCCTGCCTGCGCGCTCATTTGCTCACTCATTTGCTTACTTGGCTGCTCACCCAGCCGAACGCTCACGGCTTGATCCAGTCGTCGACTGGCTCGAGCCGCATGCGGCGTTCGGCCAATGCGGGCAACGCGACGCCATGCGCCAGTTGCGCGCGGTCGCGTTCCCAGTCGCTGGCCTGGATCACGGCGATCCAGCCTTGACCGTACGGGTCCTGGTTGATGAGTTCTGGCTTGTCTTCGAGCAGCCCGTTGACCTCGACCACGGTGCCGGAGAGCGGCGTCTTGATCGTTACCACGGTCTTGCTCAGTTCGACGACGCCCATGGTCTTGCCTTGCTCGAGCTCGGTGCCGGCCGATTTCGGCCGGCACATATAGAAGTAATTGCCGCTGATCTTGACGCCAAAGGCGCTGACGCCGACCTGGAAGCGGCCGTCGCCCAGCGCGCGGCACCACATATCGTTCTCGAGGTCGAAGTAGCAGTCGTCCGGATAGTCGAAACCGAGGATCAGCATGGTCTTGGTATAGAACGGGAAAGGACGGGAAAGGGCGGCATGGCGGAAGGATGCGGGAGTCGAACCCACCCGGCGACGCATGGCGCCACCAACTGGGTTTGAAGCCCAGCCGCCCCACCAGGGACGATTTCCTTCCGATGAGCCCGCATTTTACCGCGTGTCGGCGATTCCATCCAGCGTCGGGCTGGAACGACGGTTCAGGAGCTGCAACTGACCAAGGACGCTGGCCACCTTGGTGGTGATGACATCGATCGCCGGGCCGTTCGCGCCGTGCGGCAGGATGACGTCGGCCTTGCGCCGGGTAGGCTCGATGAACTGCTTGTGCATCGGGCGCACCGTGTCCAGGTACTGGCCGACAATGCTGTCGAGCGAACGACCGCGCTCGGCGACGTCGCGCTGCAGGCGGCGGATGAAGCGCACATCGGGCGCGGTGTCGACGAAGATCTTCAGGGACATCATGTCGCGCAGGTCGGCGTTGTACAAGGCGAACAGGCCCTCGATCACGATCACCGGCGCCGGCTTGACGGGAATGGTCTGGTCGGTACGGTTGGACACCGTGAAGTCGTAGATCGGCATCGCGATCTGCTCGCCATTGCGCAAGGCGCGCACGTGCTCGACCAGCAGCGGCCAGTCGAAGGCCTGCGGGTGATCGTAGTTCTGCGCGCGCCGCTCTTCCATGGTGAGATGGGTCTGGTCGCGGTAGTAATCGTCCTGCATGACGACGGAGACGAGATCGGTGCCGAACGACGACAGCACTTGCTGCGTCACCGTCGACTTGCCACTGCCGCTACCGCCGGCGACGCCAATGACAAACGGTTTGGAAGGAATCTGATTCATCCCGCCATGATACCGGAGCGGCGAACGTTGCGACAGGGGCGGCGCGCTCCCCGCATGCGCCTGTCATGACCGCGTCATGGGTGCGGCTTACCTTGGCGGCGCTGCAGACGATATCGGCGCAGCAACACAACGTCACGACTTTAGTTACCTCAATGTAAACTCATAACAAGGGATTAACGTCATGACGTCGCGCCGCAGTCCTGGGCAGCAGCGCCCGCGCCGGCAAGGGCGGCTACGCGGGCAAGAGCACGCTTGGTCCCGGCCACCTTACGCCCGAGTACGACACCCATCCACGCCCGCACGGCAGCACCAGGCAGCACCAGGCAGCCGGCGCCTGGCGGCCGCGTCTAGGGGCCCGGCCGGCGGGGGCCGATGCATGTGATCCCGCCGCGGCGCCGTGGCGGCTGGGTCAACTCGCAGGTGTTCGACCACGCCTCGGTGCTGCGTTTCCCGGAGGCGCGCTTCGGCGTCAAGGAACCCAATAGCGGCCCGTTGCGCCGCGCCGTGTGCGGCGACCTGGCCAGCGCCTTCAACGTCGTCTCGCCCAACGGCGCAGCGCTGCCGGTGCTGAAGTGCCGCAAGACCAAGGGCGAGGCCGACGCCCTGCGCGCCGCGCCGCAGCGCCTGTACGCCAACCTTCCTCGACGCCGGCTGGGCCGGCGCGCTCGACGCGGTCGTCGTGTCCACCCACCTCCAGGCGCCTACGATGGCCGACTTCACCTTCGTGGATCCGGCAGAGGTGCCGGAACCGGACACGCTGGCGCCGATGCTCGCCGGCGCCGGCTGCCCTAATCCTTCGACGGAAACAGCAAGGTTCCCGGTCGTAGCAGGTGCGCGTCGCCGAGCCGCCGCAAGAAGCCGATGCGGTCGAAGAACTCCAGGATCTGGATCGCGCGTTTGCGGCCAAGGCCGGTCTCGTCGCGAAAGCGCGCCGCCGTGACCTGGCCTTCGGCATCCTCGTGCGCCAGGCGGCGCACGATGTCGGCCGCCTCCTGCATTACCAACGGGTGGTAGAACAGGTCTTTCACGACCTGGTACACGTCGCCCCCGCGCGCCATGCGGCCCAGCACTTGCCGCACCTGGACTTCGGGCAGGCGCGCGGTCTGCGCGATGTCGCGTACCCAGGGCGGATCGAAACGACCGTCCAGCAGCTTGGGCAGCGCGTGCTCGGCCACCACCTGCTCGGCCGCGCGCAGGGCGACGCCATGTTCGGGCAGGTGCAGGAAGCCGTTGCGGCGTGCAATCGTGCCCGCCGCGATCATGTGGCCGCTCAGTTGCAGCCACAGCGCCTCGGGCATGCGCGGCGCCGCCAGGCGGCGCGCGCGCAGCAGGTCGGGGCCGATCTCGTCCGGGTATGTCGCGTGGAAGTTGGCCAGCGCCTGCAGCAGGCCGGCTTCGTTCTCTTGCAGGCGCACGCGCGAGACCAGCCACTCGCCGCCGGCGCCGGCCACGACGTCCGGCATGCCGGCCAGGTCAAACGGCCAGCTCGCCAGTCCACTGCTCCTCAGCCAGGTCGCGCCGTTGACCCCGTATGGCGCCTGGGCCAATGCACCCAGCAAGCGGGACTGAGGATCGTCGGCGCGCTGGGTCTCGAGGTAAGCCAGGCGTTCCGGGGTCTGGCGGTAACGTACCGGTCCCAGCGGATCGAGCACCGAACCGCCGGCCACCGTGCGGATCGCGGACGCGTCGCGCAGGATGAAGCGGTCGCCGTGCCAGACATTGGCCGGCTTGTGCAGCACCAGCTGGGCCGGCGCGGCGCTGCCGGGCGCGATCGACGGCTGGCCCAGCACGGCCACCGTCGCCAGGCAATCCTGGGTGGCCGCGTGCAGGTGCACCAGCGTGCCGGAACGCAGCGCGCGCTCCTCGGTCGCGGCGACTTGCAGCCAGACGTCGATGCGCTGCGTCGTCAGCGCGATCGCCGGGTCGCACACGACCTGGCCGCGCAACTCGTCGCTGCGTGCCAGGCCGGCCAGGCCGACGGCGCAGCGCTGGCCGGCATGCGCCTCTTGCGCGGCGCGGCCATGCACTTGCAGGCTGCGCACCCGATAGACCTGGTCGGGGGCGCCGGCCAGCGACAAGCCGTCGCCGATGGCGACCTTGCCCGTCGAGACGCTGCCGGCGACCACGGTACCCACGCCGTCCAGGGTAAACGCGCGATCCAGGCCCATGCGGAAAGCCGCGCCGGCCGCGCCATCGAGCGGCGCCGCATGCAGCGCCTGCACCAGATGCGCGCGCAGCGCATCGATGCCGTCGCCGCGCACGCTCGACACCTGCAGTATCGGATAATCGTCCAGGCCGGCGCTGGCCAGCAGGCCGGCGACCGCCGCCTCGGTCTCGCGCAGCCGCGCTGGATCGACCCGGTCGATCTTGGTGATCACGGCCGCGCCGCGGCGCACGCCGAGCAGCGCCAGGATGGTCGCGTGCTCGATCGTCTGCGGCATCGGGCCGTCGTCGGCCGCGATCAGCAGCAAACCGACATCGATGCCGCTGGCGCCGGCCACCATGGTGCGTATCAGCTTCTCGTGGCCCGGCACGTCGACGAAACCGATGCGGCTGCCGTCTTCCAGCGGCATCCAGGCATAGCCCAGTTCGATGGTGATGCCACGCTTCTTCTCTTCCGGCAGACGGTCGGCGTCGATGCCGGTCAGTGCGCGTACCAGCGCGGTCTTGCCGTGGTCAATATGTCCGGCGGTGCCGACGATCATGCAAACATCCTTCTTGTTTATTCCTGGACCAGCGCCGCGCGCAGCGTCCCGAGTTGCCCCAGCAGATCGCGTGGATCGTCGACGCAGCGGCAATCGAGCAGCAGGCGGTCGTCCGAAATGCGGCCGATCACCGGCAGCGGCAAGCCGCGCAGCGCCGCGGACAGCGCGTCGAGCGCCGTGCCCACGCCGCGCCTGCCCGACAGGCTCGGCGCGATGGCCAGGCCGCTGGACGGCAGGCGGTCGACCGGCAGCGATCCAGAGCCGATCTGGCTCAGCATCGATTCAAGCGTCACCGTATAGCGCGGCGCCAGCGCGGCGCGCAGCGGTTCGAGCAGCGCCTGCGCGTTGGCGGCGACCTGATCCCGGCTGCGGGTCAGCCAGCGCAGGGTCGGCAGCTCGTCCGCCAGCAGCTCGGGTTGCAGGTAGAGCTGCAGGGTCGCTTCCAGCGCCGCCAGCGGCAGCTTCGACAGGCGCAGCGCGCGCTTCATCGGGAACTTGCGGATGCGGCTGACGCACTCCTTCGTACCGACGATCAGGCCGGCCTGCGGCCCGCCCAGCAGCTTGTCGCCCGAGAAGGTGACCACGTCACAGCCGGCGGCCAGCATCTGCTGCGGCGTCGGCTCCTGCGGCAACCCGTACTTGCCCATGTCGATCAGCGAGCCGCTGCCCAGGTCGCTGACCAGGACCACGCCCCGCGCCTGCGCCAGCGGCGCCAGTTCCGCCTCCGACACCGAGCTGGTGAAGCCCTGCACCGCGTAATTGCTGGTGTGGACCTTCAGCAGGAGCGCCGTGCGTTCATTGATGGCGCGCTCGTAGTCGGCCAAATGGGTCCGGTTGGTGGTGCCGACTTCGACCATGTGGGCGCCGGCGCTGGCCATGACGTCCGGCATGCGGAAGGCGCCGCCGATTTCCACCAGCTCGCCGCGCGAGACGATGGCTTCGCGGCCGCCGCCCAGCGCGGCCAGCGACAGCAGCACGGCGGCGGCATTGTTGTTGACCACGGTCGCGCTTTCCGCGCCCGTGATCTCGCACAGCAGGTCTTCGACGATGCTGTCGCGATCGCCGCGCGAACCGCTGGCGAGGTCGTATTCGAGGTTGTTCGGGCCGGCCATCATCGTGACCAGGTGCGCGATCGCCGCCTGGGGCAGGACGGCGCGTCCGAGATTGGTATGGATGACCGTGCCGCTCAGGTTCAGTACCCGGCGCATTCTCGGCGCCAGGCGATCGGCGACACGCGCGGCCAGCGACCGGCCGAGCGCCTCCGGCGACAGCGTGCTCGCGGGGAGCACGCCTGCCAGGGCCTGCGCCCGCAGGCTATCGACCTGCGCGCGCGCTTCCCCCGCGACCAGCGAATGGCCGTGGCGGGAAACCAGCGCCTGCACGGATGGCAGGCGCAGCAGTTTATCGATCGAAGGCAGATCCTTGACTGTCGCCTTCGAGCCGTGGACCACGGACTCGTCGAGCGACATGATCAATTACTCCTAAGTTCTTCGTTATCGCCGTCGCCTTCCTCGCTCCCCGTGAGCAGGAGCAGGTTGACGCCGTGCGGCTGGAAGCCCGCTTCCGACACCAGGATGTCCAGTGTCAGCGTGGCCACGTCGTCGGCCACCGGATCGACGTGGAGATCCCTCTCCATGCGCACGATCTTGAGATAGTGCCCGCACTCGTCGCAGGTTTCGGCCTGGACCGATGCCTGCGCCGTGTCTTCCTGCGCGCCATCGGTGGCCACCGCCTGCAGCGAGTGGTAGTGGATGCCCTTCGTGGTCTCGCAGTGGCTGCACTTGACCCGCACCATATGCCACTGCGTCGAGCACAGCGCGCAATGGAGGTAGCGGAAGTTGCTGCCGCTGGGGTCCAGCCTCGTCACCGACGAGGTCGGCAAGCTGGCGCAGCACGGGCACAGGGTCGCGTCGAGCGTGCGCCCGAACGGTTCCTGGCGCGCCGCGCCGTGGGCTTGCTGGGTCGCCAGCACCATATGGGTCCAGTAGACCTGCAGGCCGGCCGCCAACAGCGGCGCCGCACTCATGTCCAGGCCGGCTGCGCCTTGCAGCAGCAGTTCGGCTTGTTCCTCGAGATGGGCGTCGTCGGCGGCAAGCAGCGCCTGCACGGCCGCCTGGGCCGGGCTGTCCGCGAGACGCGGGACCAGGAGCTCCAGCATGCGGCGCAATGCCGCGCGCCAGGCCGGGTCACGCGGCCACAGCGGCGCCGGCAGCGGCGCTTGCGCGGCGCGGCCGGCGGCCAGCAGGTCGTCGGCGCTCGGCAGGACGACCTCCGGGTAGTCCTGCAGGACCGCATGCTGCACATGCGCCAGGTCGGCGGCGAACAGGAGGAAGTCGCGCATCGCATGCCCGGCAGCCAGCTCGCGCAGGCGGGTTTCACGGGTGGCGAACAGCTCTGCCCGCACCGGGAGGTGCAGGTAGGGCATCTGCTGCCCGGACCGGACGGCAATTTCTTCCGGGCTGAGCAGCGGTGTTGCTTTGGTAACACTCATAGAACAGGGAGGTCCTTAATGTTTCTTGCGAGCGATTTCCGGCTTGGTGTTCCGGGTCACTTCCTTATACCACAGCGGATGGTGCGACTTCGCCCAGTCCTCATGCACGGTGCCGCGGGTCATGGCGCGGAACGAGCCCTTGACCCAGATGGCGGCGTACACGTGGACGATGACGCTCAGCACCAGTGCCAGGGCCGCCACCGCATGCACCAGCATGGCGAGACGGCGCAGCGGAATCGGGAAGAAGTCCGCGAACCATGGCTGCCAGAACATGAACCCGGTGATAAGCAGCAGCACGAGGCTGACCGCGAACACCCAGAACACGCCCTTCTGGCCGGCGTTGTACTTGTGCACCGGCGGCAGCATGCTTTCGTCGCCGGTGGTCACCAGCTTTGGCGCCTTCTTGACCCATTCCGTATCGGACTTGGTCCAGTAGTTGTCGCGCACCACGGCGAAGAACAGGAACACGAAACCCAGCACCATGAACAGCCCGAAGAACGGGTGCAGGATGCGGGTCCACTGCCCACCGCCGAAGAAGGCGCTGAAGAAGTACATCGAAGGATGGAACAATGCCAGCCCGGTCAGTCCCGCGCAGATGAACAGCAGGGCCACGGCCCAGTGGTTCATCCGCGTACGGTCACGGTAGCGAGTGATAAACATGTTCTTCTCCTTAAACGCGCGTATCTTCGCGCTGGTCTGCGTCAGGCGTCGGCTGCACCGGCGGCTCGTCCACATGGGTCTCGATCGGACCAACCTTCATGTAGTGGAAGAAGCCCGCCACGGCGGCGCCGATCATCGCGGCCACGCCCAGCGGCTTGGCCACGCCCTTCCACAGCGCCACGGTCGGGCTGATGGTCGGGTTTTCGGGCAGGCCGGCGTACAGGTTCGGCTTGTCGGCGTGCTGCAGCACGTACATCACGTGCGTGCCGCCGACGCCGGCCGGGTTGTACAGGCCGGCGTTCTGGTAGCCGCGCTCCTTCAGGTCCACCACACGGTCCCCGGCGTATTCGATCATGTCCTCCTTTGTACCGAACCGGATTGCGCCGGTAGGACAGATCTTCACGCAGGCAGGCTCCATGTTCACTGCCACGCGGTCCGCGCACAGCGAGCATTTATAGGCCTTCGAGTCCACCTTGCTGATGCGTGGCACGTCGAACGGGCAGCCGGCGACGCAGTAGCCGCAGCCGATGCAGTTCTCGCTGATGAAGTCGACGATGCCGTTGGTGTACTTGACGATCGCGCCCGGCGCCGGGCAGGCCTTCAGGCAGCCCGGTTCGTCGCAGTGCATGCAGCCGTCCTTGCGGATCAGCCACTCGAGGCGGTCACCCTCGTCTTCCGTCTTGGTGACGACTTCCGAGTACTTCATGACCGTCCACGACTGCGGCGTCAGGTCACGCGGATTGTCGTAGGTGCCGTGGTTTTCGCCGATGTCGTCGCGCAGGTCGTTCCACTGCATGCATGCCACCTGGCATGCCTTGCAGCCGATGCAGCTGGAAACGTCGATCAGCTTGGCCACTTCAGGCTTGTGGGTACGCGCGACCGGCGTCGTCGCGGTCGTTGCCGACCGCGCTGCGATATCGAGAGATTGTAGTGAAGACATGACTTAAATCCTTTCGATATTGACCAGGAACGACTTGAACTCAGGCGTCTGGGTATTCGCGTCGCCCACGAACGGGGTCAGCGTGTTCACCAGGAAGCCCGGCTTGGTCAAACCGACGAAGCCCCAGTGGTTCGGGAGGCCCACCGTATCCACCTTCATGCCATCGCAGTCGAGCTGCGGAATGCGCTTGGTAACGACGCACTTGGCCTTGATGTAGCCGCGCATCGACGAGACCTTGACGGTATCGCCATTGCTGATGCCCTTGGCCTTGGCCAGCTCTTCGCCGATCTCCACGAACTGCTGTGGCTGGAGAATCGCGTTGCTCTGCACATTCTTGGTCCAGTAGTGGAAGTGCTCGGTCAGGCGATAGCTGGTCGCGACGTAGGGGAAGTCCTTCGCGGTGCCGAACGCTTCCATGTCGCCCTTGAACACGCGCGCCGCTGGATTGGCACGGGCTTTCGGGTTCTTCGGATGCATCGGGTTGACCGGGAACGGCGACTCGAACGGCTCGTAGTGCTCGGGCAGCGGGCCTTCGGCCATGCCGGTCGGCGCGAACAGGCGCGACACCCCCTCGGCCGTCATGATGAACGGCTGCACGCGGTTTTCATCGCCCGGATTCGCATCCGGACGGATATCCGGAATGTCGGAGCCGGTCCAGCTGGTGCCGTTCCACGCGATCAGGTTGCGGTGCGGGTTCCACGGCTTGCCGGTGGTCGGATCGGCCGATGCCGCGTTGTACAGCACACGGCGATTGGCCGGCCATGCCCATGCCCATCCCAGCGTGTTACCCACGCCAAACGGGTCTGCATTGTCGCGGTTGGCCATCTGGTTGCCGGCCTGGGTCCAGGCGCCGGCATAGATCCAGCAGCCGCTGGCGGTAGAACCGTCGTCGCGCAGCACGCCGAAACCTGGCACCTGCTCGCCCTTCTTGAGCAGCAGCTTGGACGGGTCCTTCGGATCGTACAGATCGGCCAGCGCCTTGCCGTTGAACTCTTTAGCGAGTTCCTCAGCCGATGGGCTGTGCGGAATCTTGTACGGCCAGGCCAGGTTCACCATCGGGTCAGGGAAGGCGCCGCCATCCTTGATGTACGCATTCTTCATGCGGGTAAACAGGTCGGCGATGATCTCGATGTCCGGTTTCGCTTCGCCCGGCGCCTCGGCGCCTTTCCAGTGCCATTGCAGCCAGCGCGACGAGTTCGACAGCGAACCGTCTTCCTCGGCGAAGCAGGTGGTCGGCAGGCGGAACACGGTGGTCTGGATCTGGGTCGGATCGACGTCGTTCGACTCGCCGTAGTTTTGCCAGAATTCGGACGTTTCCGTGTTCAGCGGATCCATCGTCACCAGGAACTTCAGCTTCGACAGGCCGGCGATGATCTTCTTCTTGTTCGGGAACGATCCGACCGGGTTGAAGCCCTGGCAGATGTAACCGTTCAATTTGCCTTGACCCATCAGCTCGAACGCCTGCAGCACGTCGTACAGCTTGTCGATCTTTGGCAGGTAGTCGAAGGCCCAGTTGTTTTCGGCGGTCGCGGCATCGCCCCACCAGGCTTTTTGCAGGCTGACGAAGAACTTGGGATAGTTCTGCCAGTAGCTCATCTGGTTCGGACGCAGCGGCTTGAGGGCGCGCGGCTTGTAGTAGGTCTCCAGATCCTGCTCGTTGTCGGTCGCCAGGGACAGGTAGCCCGGCAGCGAGTTCGACAGCAGGCCGAGGTCGGTCAGGCCCTGGATGTTGGAGTGCCCGCGCAGTGCGTTCAGGCCACCGCCGGCAACGCCGACGTTACCCAGCAGCAGCTGCATGATGGCGCCGGTACGGATGATCTGGCTGCCCTGGCTGTGCTGGGTCCAGCCCAGCGCATACATGATCGTCATGGCGCGGCCCGGCACGGCGGTCGACGAGATGTACTCGCACACTTTCATGAACTGCTTGACCGGGGTGCCCGTGATCTTGCTGACCTGTTCCGGGGTATAGCGCGAATAATGGCGCTTCATCACCTGCAGGACGCAACTCGGGTCTTGCATGGTCGGATCGACCTTGGCGAAACCGTCTTCACCCATGGCGTAGCCCCACGACTTGTTGTCGTAGCGGCGCTTGGCCTCGTCGTAGCCGGAGAAGATACCGTCCTCGAACGAGAAATCCGGGCCCACGATGAAGCTGGCATTGGTGTAGTTCCGGACGTATTCGGTCTGGATCTTGTTATTGCTCAGCAAATAATTGATGACGCCGCCCAGGAAGGCGATGTCGGAGCCGGCGCGGATCGGCGCGTAATAGTCGCTCATGGCGGCCGAACGCGTAAAGCGCGGGTCGACCACGACCAGCTTGGCCTTGTTGTGATGCTTGGCTTCGATCACCCACTTGAAACCGCAAGGGTGCGCCTCGGCGGCATTGCCGCCCATGATCAGCACTACATCGGCATTTTTGATGTCAACCCAATGGTTGGTCATCGCTCCTCGTCCGAACGTCGGGGCCAGACCGGCCACCGTAGGTCCGTGTCAAACGCGAGCCTGGTTATCGAAGACGAGCATGCCCATCGAACGCATCGCTTTGTGCGTGATGTAGCCCGTTTCGTTGCTCGCCGCGGACGCACACAGCATACCGGTGCTGGTCCAGCGGTTGACGAGTTTGCCCTCGGCGTTGTTGACGACGAAGTTGGCGTCGCGGTCGTCCTTCATGAACTTGGCGATGCGCGACATCGCCTGGTCCCACGAAATACGCTTCCATTCCTTGCTGCCCGGCTCGCGCACCTCAGGATATTTCAGGCGGTTCGGGGAGTGCACGAAGTCGAGCAGGCCGGCGCCTTTCGGGCACAGGGTACCGCGGTTCACCGGATGGTCCGGGTCGCCTTCGATATGGATGATGTCCGAGGTGACGTTCTTTGCGCCGTCGCCGAGGCTGTACATCAGCAGGCCGCAGCCCACCGAGCAGTACGGACAGGTATTGCGCGTCTCTTTGGCGCGCGCCAGTTTATAGTGCCGTGTCTCGGCCATCGCCGGCAGCGGCGAAAAGCCGAGCGCGACGATGGTGGACGCGGCCAGTCCCGCCCCGCTCACGCGGAGGAACTGCCTACGGTTCATGCCCATCTAGGTTCTCCTACTGATAATGGATCGCGCACGCAGCAAAAGGATGTGCCGGGGTCGAGGCCCCGGCATGCTTATCCCCTTGCGACGCTGCCACCGAAAAGTGGCGTGCGCGTGTTTACACCAACGGCCGTGTTACCTGGCCGGCGGCGTCGTTGCCTGGGTGGCGCCATCGCCACCGGTCGGTTCGGATGCGCCGCTGTCGCGGGGCTTGCCCGCGTCCTGGCCGGCGACCACGCCGCCGATGGCGGTGCCGCCTTCCGCCGGACCGGTGCCGGGAACCGTTTCCGGCGAATTGGTCGGCTCAGGCACGATCGCGGCGTGCGGATCGGGATTCTGCGCGGCGACCGCGGCCGGCGACGCCGGATCGGACGGGGCCGGCGACGCATCGACGTCGGCCTTCTTGTTGCAGGCCGCCAGGACCAGCACGGCGGCCAACATGCCAGCGCTCAACAGAGTGCGACTCTTGATATATGAGGTATGTTTCATTGCAATATCCGTTGAACGTGAGATATATAAGAAATATATATGAAATGATGAGTCGGAAAAATAAGTATTTTACCCAATATCAACACTTTCTGCGTGACATAGGGTGAGAATTGAACCGCCAATGTCGTGCTAATCTTCTCGCCGCGGCCTTGATGTACATACAATGCGGCCGCCGTCACGCGCATGCGTCGCCCTCCATACCGTCCCCGCTCCCTTGTCCGTTCTGCTGATGAATTCGCCCGCCGTCCGGCGCCGTCGTGATGCAGATGCGCTGGACCGCGCGAAATGATAACGATTTCATCGAAATACAACGTTATTAATAAATATTTGAACAGCTCAGGCAAAACCGAATGATTGCGCCTAACATTAGGTGTTATATTTACTGACAGGTCGTCAGGCTCCGCGCGTCACCATGCTTGCGCCCCGCGTAATACCCTAAGAAAGGGATCCCGCAGATGGGTCCTTCAAACAAAGACGGAGACACAATATGAGACAGTTGAACAAGTCGGCGATCGCCGTGGGCGTCGCACACCTGTGCTGGTTGTCCGCGGCCTGCGCGCAGCAAGTCGCGCCGGCGGCGAGCGCGGCCCCGAGCGCGCCCCAGGTAGTCCAGGTCACCGGCCAGCGCGCCGCGCTGGACAACGCACAGCAACTCAAGAAGAATTCCGACGAGGTCGTCGATTCGATCGTCGCCGAGGACATCGGCAAGCTCCCCGATAAATCCATCACCGAAGTGCTGCAGCGGGTGCCGGGCGTGACCATTGACCGCACCATGTCGCGTGCCGATCCCGAACACTTCTCGGTCGAAGGCTCGGGCGTGTCGATCCGTGGCCTGAGCTGGGTCCGCTCGGAACTGAACGGCCGCGATTCCTTCTCGTCCACCGGCGGGCGCGCCCTGAACTTCGAAGATGTGCCGCCCGAACTGATGGCCGGCGTCGACGTCTACAAGAACCCCTCGGCCGAACAGATCGAGGGCGGCATCTCGGGCCTGGTCAACCTGCGCACCGCCCTGCCCTTCGACATCAAGGGCCAGCGCATCTCGGGCAGCATCGAAGGCACGTATTCCGAACTCAAGAAAGGCAAGGCCCGCCCTGCCGGCTCGATCCTGTATTCGAACCGCTGGAAGACCGGCATCGGCGAGATCGGCGCCCTGGTCAACTTCGCCAGCTCGCGCAGTGTCACGCGCACCGACGCCTTCCAGGTCGAGCCCTATTATCCAGTGGCCGGCGCCGAGCCGGGCCGCACCGTGTGGATCCCGAAAGGGGCGCAGTGGCGCACGCTGGACTTCGACCGCAAGCGCCAGGGCACGTATGGGGCGCTGCAGTGGAAGAAGGACAATACACTCAAGAGCCACCTGACCTGGTTCCGCTCGAAATACGATATGCGCTGGGACGAGAACGCGCTGTTCTCGGCCGAAGGCAACCCGACCGACCTGCGCGTGTCGAACGGCGTATATGACGCCAACGGCGGCTTCCTGAGCGGCACCATCACCAACCCGACCGCCGGCAGCATCGAGTACGCCAACAACGGCCGCACCGCGACGCGCGACTCGGTCACGACCGACATCGCGTGGAACATCGAATGGAAGCCGGCCAGCAACTGGACCTTCACTTCCGACTTCCAGCACGTGAAGGCGCGCTCGGAGGGCTTCGATTCGACCGTGGCGCTGGGCACCTTGATGCCTGAACTGAACCTGGACGTGAGCGGCTCGCTGCCGCGCATCACCTTCAATCCGGCGCAGGCGGCCGCGATGAGCGACCCGAAGAACTTCTTCTGGGCCTTCTCGCAAGAGCACCTCGACCGCAGCGTGGCAGAGCAGAAGGCCTGGAAAGGCGACGTCAAGTATGACTTCGACAGCCCGATCCTGCGCGACCTGCGCATCGGCGTGCGCCTGACCGACCGCGACGCCAAGACCATCAATTCCAACCCGAGCTACCACTGGGTCGGCATTTCGCAGCGCTGGATGATGCCGTGGCAGATCAATAACCTGGCCTACCTGAGCGACCCGCGCTTCCAGGCGCCGACCACGGTCAACCAGTTCAACAACTTCTTCAACGGCGACGCCAGCGTCCCGGCGATCATCTTCCCGGCAGCGTCGGTCACCGCCGGCTTCCCCGGCAGCTACGCCCAGCTGCACGGCTTCCACGACATCCTGTGCGCCGACGCCGGCAACACCTGCGCCCCGTGGGCGCCGGCCCCATTCGGTGAAGCCAACCCGTCGGGCGACAATGAGCAGGCCGAGAAAACCCGCGCCATGTATGGCCAGCTGCGCTTCGGCTTCGACGACCTGCGCTTCCCCGTCGACGGCAATGTCGGCTTGCGCTACGTGAAGACCAAGTCGGACTCGTTCGGCTACACCGTCTACAACTCGACCTTCCTGGTCCCGCCGGGCGGCGCCACCGGCCTGCCAGTGCCGGTCATCGCGCCGTTCGCCGGCCGCGCCGACTACCAGAACAGCTACCACAACTGGCTGCCCAGCCT
Organism: Telluria sp. RT2P19; assembly: GCF_059685725.1. NCBI lineage: Bacteria > Pseudomonadati > Pseudomonadota > Betaproteobacteria > Burkholderiales > Oxalobacteraceae > Telluria > Telluria sp. RT2P19. Next base: position 32,930 of record NZ_JCASIL010000023.1, on the reverse strand, counting down.
GAACCTGCGCATGAAAGCCAGCGACGAGCTGCAGTTCCGCTTCGCCATCGGCAAGGGGATGTCGCGCCCGAACTTCGACCAGTTGCAGGCATATACGACGCTGAGCCAGAACGTCACCAGCACCACGACCGGCACCGGCGCCCAGCAGGTCACCAACGTCACCTCGGTGGGCCATACCGGCGAGGCGGTCGGCAATCCGCTGCTGCGCCCGGTCACCTCGCGCAATATCGACCTGACCGCGGAATGGTACTTCGCCAAGGCCGGCTCGTTCACCGTGGGCCTGTTCGACAAGCGCCTGAAGGACATCATCATCAAGCAGAGTTCCTTCTACCAGCTGACTGACTCGGCCGGACGTGTAATCGATTTCAATGTATCCACGCCGGTGAACGGCGCGCGCGGCAGCGCGCGCGGTGTCGAGCTCGCCTACCAGCAGTACTTCGACCGCCTGCCCGGCTGGCTGGCCGGCTTCGGGGTGCAGGCCAACTACACCCACGTGAAGACCAAGCGCGACCTGTACAACCCGGTGTTCTCGCCGTGGTGCGGCGCCGGCAACAACGCGGCCAACCTCAACCTGAACCTGAACGGCTGCGACACCGATGGCCGCACCTTCGGCGACCTGCCGCTCGAATACATGTCGCGCAACTCGTACAACCTGGCGCTGCTGTACGACCGCGGTCCATGGTCGGCGCGCCTGGCCTGGAGCTGGCGTTCGAAGAGCCTGCTGGGCAACAACAACAACGGCACCAACGGCACCAATGGCGTGGACACGAACCCGGACAGCCCGACCTTCGGCCAGAACGTGGTCGCATGGGGCTTGCCGCTCTGGGCCGACGACTATGGCCAGCTGGACGGTGGTGTCAGCTACAAGTTCAACGACAACTACCGCATCGACTTCCAGGCCCAGAACCTGACCGATGCGAAGTACAAGCAGATCATGACCCACCATATCGGCGACAAGGGCCGGGCGTGGTTCGTGACGGGGCCGCGCTACAGCGTGCGTCTCGGCGTGTCGTTCTAAGGTTGGCGCGTCCGGCGCCCCGTCCTCTTCGGACGGGGCGCCGGGCGCGCGCTCTCGTTTTCCGGATCCGCTCCATGCAGAACACGACTTTTTCCTCGCTCGATACCTTCGTTTTCTTTGTCTACTTCATCGTCGTGGCCGGCTACGGCCTGTGGGTGTACCGCCGCAAGCAGCGCTCCACCTCCGCCTCGCACGACTACTTCCTGGCCGAGGGCTCGCTGACCTGGTGGGCCATCGGCGCCTCGATGATCGCCTCGAACATCTCGGCCGAGCAGTTCATCGGCATGAGCGGCTCGGGCTTCCGGATGGGTATGGCGATCGCCGTCTACGAACTGATGGCCGCCTTCACCCTGATCCTGGTGGCCGTGTTCTTCATGCCGGTCTACCGCAAGAACCGCATCTACACGATGCCGCAGTTCCTCGCGCAACGCTATAGCGGATCGGTCGCGACCATCATGGCCGTGTTCTGGCTGTCGCTGTACGTCGTCGTCAACCTGACCTCGATCCTCTACCTCGGCGCGCTGGCCATCGGCTCGATTGCCGGCATCGACATCTGGACCTGCATGCTGTTCCTGGCCGTGTTCGCGGCCGTCATCACGCTGGGCGGCATGAAGGTGATCGGCTATACCGACGTGATCCAGGTGCTGTGCCTGGTGCTGGGCGGCCTGGTGACCACCTGGCTCGCGCTCGAGCTGGTGGCCCGGCACAACGGCGGCGGCGGCGCCATGGGCGGACTGCAGCACCTGCTGGGCGCCGCGCCCGGCCACTTCGACATGGTGTTCGCACGCGACAATCCGAACTACCTCGACCTGCCCGGCATCTCGATCCTGATCGGCGGCATGCTGATCGTGAACCTGAACTACTGGGGCTGCAACCAGTACATCATCCAGCGCGCGCTCGGCGCCGACCTGCATACCGCGCGCAAGGGCATCCTGTTCGCCGCCTTCCTCAAGCTCCTGATGCCGGTGATCGTGGTGCTGCCGGGAATTGCCGCTTTCGTGCTGCACCAGCAAGGCGCGCTGGCCGGCGCCATGGGCAGCGGCGCAGACGTCAATCCGGACCGCGCCTATCCGGTGCTGCTGGCCCTCCTGCCCACGGGCCTGAAGGGCGTGGCCTTCGCCGCGCTGACGGCGGCCGTCGTGGCCTCGCTGGCCGGCAAGGCGAACAGCATCGCGACCATCTATACCTTCGACATCCACAAGAAGCTGGTCAATCCGGGCGTCTCGGAAACCCGCATGGTGTGGATCGGACGCGTGACGGTGGTGGTGGCGATGCTGCTGGCGGTGCTGATCGCGCCGTTCATGGGCATCGACAAGAAAGGCGGCTTCCAGTACATCCAGGAATACACCGGTTTCGTCTCGCCCGGCATCCTCGCCATGTTCCTGCTCGGGTTCTTCTGGCGTCCGGCGACGGCCGCGGCGGCGATGTTCGCCACCATCGGCGGCTTCGTGGCCTCGATCATCCTCAAGTTCCTGCCCGGGGCGATGGACCTGTCGTTCCTGGCGCCGGTCGGCTTTGCGGTGCCGAATGCCGCCGGCATCCACGAAATTCCCTTCCTCGACCGGATGGGCGTCGTATTCGTGTTCGTGGTGATCGGCATGATCGTCATCAGCAAGCTGTTCCCCAAGAAGGGAGCCGAGCACGCGAAGCTCGTCGAGGTCGACGCACGCATGTTCAAGGTAGAGCCGGGCTTCGCGCTCGGCTCCGCCATCATCTGCCTGGCGCTGGTGATCGTCTACGCCGCCTGGTGGTAGCCTGTAGCAAGAGAAGTACACAATGATAAAAGGAGACTCAAGAATGCATCACGCTTTGCCGACCGGCCGCTGGGCCCTCGTTCTCGCCGCGGCCTGCGCCGTCCAGTGCGCGCAAGCCGCCCCCGACGCCCACCAGGACCGCGCCGCCAAGCTGGTGGGCCAGATGACCATCGACGAAAAGATCGGCATGGTCTTCGGCCAGTTCGGCGCCGAGCACCAGGGCAAGCAGCCGCCCGCCGGTTCGCTGGCCCAGTCGGCCGGCTACATCAAGGGCATCGAACGTCTCGGCATCACGCCGCAGTGGCTGACCGACGCCGGCATCGGCGTGGCCTCGCAGCCGGGCAAGCACACCCGCGAGCGCACTTCGCTGCCGGCCGGGATCGCCACCGCCGCCACCTGGAACCCGCAACTGGCCTTCAAGGGCGGCGCCATGATCGGCAAGGAAGCGCGCATGTCGGGCTTCAACGTGATGCTCGGCGGGAGCGTGAACCTGGCGCGCGAGCCGCGCAACGGCCGCAACTTCGAATACACCGGCGAAGACCCGCTGCTGGCCGGGGTCATGGCCGGCGAGCAGATTCGCGGCGTGCAATCGAACCGCGTGGTCTCGACCGTCAAGCACTACGCCTATAACGACCAGGAGACCGGCCGCAACCACCTGAACGTCAAGATCCAGGATGCGGCCGGCCGCATGTCCGACCTGCTCGCGTTCCAGATCGCCATCGAGCGCGGCAACCCGGGCTCGGTCATGTGTTCCTACAACCGTATCGGCGGCACCTATGGCTGCGAGAACGATCACCTGCTCAACAAGGTGCTCAAGGGCGACTGGGGCTACAAGGGCTATGTGATGTCCGACTGGGGCGCCGTGCACTCGACCATTCCCGCAGCGCTGGCGGGCCTGGACCAGCAGTCGGGCTACCCCTTCGACAAGTCGCCCTACTTCGACGGCGCCCTGAAAGAGGCGGTGGAAAACGGCCATGTGCCGCAGGCGCGGCTGGACGACATGGTCGCCCGCATCCTGTGGGCCATGGCGAGCAATGGCGTGCTGGATCATCCGGTCAAGGACAGGGGCAAGGAGATCGACTACGCGGCCCATGCCCGCATCTCGCAGGAAGACGCCGAGGAGGGCATCGTGCTGCTCAAGAACGAGCGCAACGTGCTGCCACTGGGGGCCGGCCTCAAGCGGATAGCCATCATCGGCGGCCACGCCAACAAGGGCGTGCTGTCGGGCGGTGGCTCGGCCCAGGTCTATCCGCGCGGCGGCATGGCGGTGCCGAACGAGGGACCGGCCACCTGGCCAGGCCCGATGGTGTACCTGCCCGGCTCGCCGATGCAGGCACTGGCCAGCCGCAGCAAGGCGAAACTCGACTGGCACGACGGCAAGGACGCCGCCGGCGCCGCGAAGGTCGCCGCCGGCGCCGACGTCGTGCTGGTGTTCGCGACCCAGTGGACTTCGGAAGCCAACGACGTGCCGAACCTGTCGCTGCCAAATGCGCAGGATGCGCTGATCGCCGCCGTGGCGAAGGCCAATCCACGCACCGTGGTGGTGCTGCAGACCGGCACCCCGGTGACCATGCCGTGGATCGACCAGGTCGCGGGCGTGGTGCAGGCCTGGTATCCGGGCACGAATGGCGGCGAGGCGATCGCACGCGTGCTCAGTGGCGAGATCGATGCTTCCGGGCGCCTGCCGCAGACCTTCCCGATGTCCGAAAACCAGCTGCCGCGCGTGAAGCTCGACGGCCTGGGCCTGCCCAAGGACAGCCGCTTCGACGTCGACTACGACATCGAAGGCGCCGCGGTCGGCTACAAATGGTTCGACCTGAAAGGCCACAAGCCGCTGTTCGCCTTTGGCCACGGCCTGTCGTACACCAGTTTCACCCACACCAACCTGAAAGCCGAGGCGGCCGATGGCGGCATCCGCGTGAACTTCGACACCCTCAACAGTGGCGCGCGCGCCGGCAAGGCGGTGCCGCAGGTGTATGTGTCGAAAGTCGATGCCGGCTGGGAAGCGCCGAAGCGCCTGGGCGGCTGGGACAAGCTGGCCCTGGACGCCGGGGCCCGCCGCGCCAGCACGGTCAGCGTCGATCCACGCACCCTGGCCGTGTTCGACGCCAGGTCGAACCGCTGGAAGATCGCGGCCGGCGAGTATCGGGTCATCCTCGCCACTGCCGCCGACGCGCCGGTCCAGACGGTGACGGTGCGCCTGCCGGCGCGCGAGTTCGCGGCCGGCGCACGCTGACAGGCCGATGCACGCGTTTCATCGCCAGGCGCTGCTGGCGTGCCTGGCGCTGGCGGCGGCCAGCCTGGTAATCGGCTTCGCCGGCTACCAGCGCAGCTTCCTCGAAGTCGCGCTGCTGACCGGCGCCGGGGATGCCAAGGCCCAGGCGGGCTGGCGGATCCGCCCCGGGGGGGACGCCTCGGCTGGCGGCGCGTCGCACGTCGAGGTGCTCGACGACGGCCGGCGCCTGCGCCTGGCGCTCAATGTGGCCAGCGGCACGAGCTACCCTTACGCCGAAGCCGACCTGTTCTTCCTCGGACCGGATGGCGAACTGGCGCATGCCGACCTGACGCGTTACGCCTCGGTGTCCTTTGTCGCCACCTGCGCACCGGCAAACACCTTGGCGCTGGTCGCGCCGACGTTCGAGGAAGGCTTGTCGCGGCGCGACGACCTGGCCAGCTACCGCTCGCCCTCGAGCTTCTTTTCGTGCAGCGAGCGCGGCAGCCGGCTCGAACTCGACCTGACCCGAATGGAGACACCGCAGTGGTGGTTCGCCCATTCGGGGCTGCCGTTGTCGCGCCAGTCCTACCGCCTTGACCAGGTACCGAAGCTGGCCATCGGCAGCACCTTCCAGAGTCCGCGCGATGTGCCGCTGGTGGTCGACGTCAGCGCCTTGACGCTGCACGGCCGCGACCTGCGCTGGGTCGTCGCGCCCGGCGTGGCGCTGCTGCTGGCGTGGGCTCTCTTCGGCCTGTGGTTCTTCCGCGCCCACGCGCGGGCCCTGCGCGCCGACCTGCAGGACAAGCTGCAGAAGGACTTGCCGATCGTGGCCTGCCAGCAGCTCTCGCTCGAAGTCGCGCTCGAACCGCGGCGCGACCGCGAAAAGGTCGCGATCCTGCACGCCATGGCCAGCCGCTATGCCGAGGCCGACCTCGATCTGGAGTCGCTCGTGCAGGCGGCGGGTGTCAACCGCAACAAGGTCAACGAGATCCTCAAGGCCGAACTGGGCTTCACCTTCACCGGCTACCTGAACAAGCTGCGCCTGACCGAGGCGGCGCGGCTGCTGGCCGAGAAGGGATCGGCGACCGTCTCCGAGATCGCCTACACGGTCGGCTACAACAACGTCTCCTACTTCAACAAGCTGTTCAAGGAAGAGTATGGTTGCACGCCGAAGGCCTTCCGCGCGTCGCTGGCCGGCGCTCCCGACGCCGAGGAAAAACCTGACACGGCCGGCACGAATGATTCAACAATCCGCATGGGCCGCCCCAAGGGCGGCAGGGCCGCGTATGCTGGACCTTCGTCGCGTTCATCCTCGGAGGGTTGACCCATGAAGCATAAGCGCCTCTTCAGCGCTGTCGTCGCAACCGTATTGGCTTTGCCGCTGGCCGTCCTGGCGCAGCAGCGCAGCATCGACGTCGACGTCACCCAGGCCAAGGGCCAGCTCGATCGCATGTTCAACCTCTCGGTCGGCGCCGGCCGCGCCAACGAAGGCCTGCGCGCCGACTGGCAGCAGCAATTGGCCGAGATCCGGCGCGACGCGGGCTTTCGCTACATCCGCATGCATGGCCTGCTGACCGACGACATGGGCGTCTACAGAATCGACGCCCAGGGAAAGGAACAGTACAATTTCCAGTACATCGACGCCCTGTTCGACTACCTGCTCGGCATCGGAATCAAGCCCTTCGTCGAGCTAGGGTTCATGCCGAACGCCATGGCCAGCGGCGCCAAGACCATCTTCTGGTGGCGCGGTAACGTCACGCCGCCACGCGACTACGGCCAGTGGGAGCGGCTGGTCGAGGCGCTCGTTCGCCACTGGACCGAGCGCTATGGCAAGCACGAAGTCGCAAGCTGGTACTTCGAGGTGTGGAACGAGCCCAACCTGGACGGCTTCTGGGCCGGCACGCAAGCCGAGTACTTCAAGCTGTACGCCCACGCGGCGCGCGCCGTCAAGCGCGTCGATCCGTCGTACCGGGTCGGCGGCCCCGCCACCGCCGGCGCGGCCTGGATCCCCGAGATGATCGCCTACGCCGACAAGCACAAGGTGCCGCTGGACTTCGTCAGCACCCATTCGTATGGCGTGGGCGAAGGCTACCTCGACGAATTCGGCACCAAGGGCACGGTGCTCAGCACGGACGACATGGCGGTCGCAAGCGACGTGCTCAAGAACCGCAAGGAGATCACGGCATCGACGATGCCGAAGCTCGAATTGCACTACACCGAATGGAGTTCATCGTATACACCGGCCGACCCGACCCACGACAGCTACCACCAGGCCGCCTACATCCTCAGGAAGCTCAAGCAAAGCAGCGGCGCTGTCCAGTCGATGTCGTACTGGGTGTTTACCGACATCTTCGAGGAACCGGGCCCGCGCTTCGAGGCCTTCCACGGCGGCTTCGGGCTGATGAACACGCAGGGCATCAAGAAGCCGGCCTACTTTGCTTACCAGTTCCTCAACCAGCTCGGTCACACGGAACTGAAGAACGCCGACCAGGATTCCTGGGCCACCGTCGACGACGATGGCAATGCCCAGCTGCTGCTCTGGGATTACACGCATACGCTGCCGAAGGGGGTCAACAACCAGCAGTTCTTCATCAAGGACTTGCCCCCGGAGGACAAGGGCCAGGTCGCCGTGTCCCTGCGCGGCATGACGCCAGGCGCCTACACGATGACGGTGTCCGAAGTCGGCTACAAGCGCAATGACGCGTTCACCGCGTACATCGGCATGGGCTCGCCCAAGCAGCTGAGCCGCGACCAGGTGGCGACGCTCAAGGCCCAGGCCAGCGGCAGGCCCGCGCGCCGGCAGGCGCTCACGGTGGCTGCCGACGGACGCCTGCGCACCACGCTGGCCCTGCGCGAGAACGACGTGTATCTGCTGCAGTTCAGCCGGAATCCGTAAGCATCCGACCGCGCGCGCGAAGTGCGGGTCTTATGCGCTCATTGGATGAGCAAACTAATCATACATAGTCCGAGCACGCCTGACAGCCCCGTCATTCATGGAAATGGCTGCCACCTGCGCGGGGCCGTTCTTCCTGAACTTGCGCTGTCGCCCCATTGCGGACGGTCACCTTCCTGCGCGGTTGATCGTGAAACGCCGTGCTGGCTGTGGCCGAGTACGTGTTGAGGACCCGCGTCTGCTGCGCTCAGTCACGCCGAGGAATGCCGCTACCACGTGCCGCAGCGTCGTCGCCCGCAAGGAGCTGATCAAGATGGACTACGCCAACGACTTGGCCGATTTGGCCGAGTCTCAGATCCAAGTCGCCATCCGTCCACCGCTCGATGCGCGCGTTTATCTCGGACCTGGAATCGTAAAACCTCCGTCGACCAGAATAGACTGGCCGGTGATGAAGCGCGCCTCGTCGGTACACAGCCAGACCGCGACGTCGGCGATGTCGGCGGGTGTACCTATCCTTCCCAGCGCGGCGCGCGTGGCTAGTGGTGGGATCACCGCGTCGCCGTGCGCCCGGAGCATGGGCGTGTCGATCACGCCGGGGTTGATGTTGTTGATACGAATGCCGTGACCGCCTACTTCCAGAGCGATCGCGCGGATCATCGCGTCCAACCCGGCCTTGCTGGCCGAATAGGCAGATGTTCCCGCCGTTGCGGCGGTGGACAAAAACGACGATGTATTGACAATTGACGCCGAAGTACCCGAGGCAATCATGACGCGCAGCGCAGCGCGCGTCATCAACCAGGGCCCTTTCAGATTGATTGCTATGAGCTCATCGAAACTCTCTACGTCCATGTCGACGATATTCCCTCCTGTGCCCTGAATACCGGCGTTGTTGAACAGGTTGTCCACTCGGCCGAATTTTTCAATGACGCGCTCCATTACCATGTCGACGTCGCCCGGACGCGATATGTCGGCCGGAACGATCAGCGCGTCGCCGCCGACCCTCCCGATGCGTTCAGCCACCGCCGCCAACGGCGCTTCCCGGCGGCCGACTAAAACCACCTTCGCACCCGCGTGGGCAAAGGCGAGCGCCGACGCTTCGCCTATTCCACTGCCGGCGCCCGTGACGATCGTTACCTTATCGAGCAGACGCTCTGAGTTTGCTTTGGTCATAGCGAATTTCATTTGAATTTAATAAATGTTCGGTTTGAACCTGCACTGTACACAGACTGGCCATTAAAGATAAGCTAGGTGAAAATCAATGAAATGATGAACCATGCTCACCAATGTAGCCCCTTCCACCGTGCTCGAATTGACGGGTTTCGTGCTGGTAGCGCGCGAAAGGAGCTTTCGCCGTGCCGCCGCCGTCCTGAGTGTTACCCCCTCGGCATTGAGCCACGCACTGCGGTCTCTTGAACAACGCGTAGGCGTGCGCCTGCTGCACCGGACAACCCGGCAGGTCGGCCTGACCGAAGCCGGGCAAGTCTTCTACGGCCAGGTCGAACCGGCCCTGCAGGCGATCGGCGTTGCGCTCGACAGCGTGAACGCATTTCGCGACCATCCACGCGGTCAGGTCCGTATCAACGCGCCGTATCTGGCCGCCGAGATGGTGCTCGCGCGGCGGTTCGGGGAGTTCACTCGCACCTATCCGGACATCCGGCTCGAGATGGCGATCAACGATCATTTCGTCGATATCGTGAAGGAGGGATACGACGCCGGCATCCGGCTGGGGGATAGCGTGGCCAAAGAGATGGTGGCCGTGCGCGTCACGCCAGACTTGCGGTCGGCGATCGTCGCGTCGCCTGCGTACTGGGCAGCTCACCCTGCCCCGCGAACACCGAAGGACTTGCTGCAGCATCGCTGCATCAGCTTTCGCGCCGGCTCGAACGGCACCTTGTATCCATGGGAATTCGAGAAGGACGGGAAGACTTTCGCTTTGCAGCTCGACGGCCCGCTCGTCCTCGACAATAACGACATGATGATCGCGGCGGCACTCGACGGTGTCGGGGTCGCGCCCATTGTCGAGTCCACGATTGAAAAAGAGCTGCGCGAAGGCAGCCTTATTCAAGTGCTGCCCGAATGGTCACCTCGTTTTCCTGGCTTCTTCATGTACTACCCTGGGCGGCGCCAGCATTCGTCGGCACTGCGCGCATTGGTCGATTTCCTGTGCCTCCCCTCGCGCGTTGATGCAATCCCTTGAACACCTCCTCGCCCGGCCACCGACCGTAAGATGGACTTCCAGCTGCTTGATTGCCTGAGCTTTCAGCGCTTCGTTGGCCTGCGCGCCAGCAGCCAGATCCCGGATCGAACAACAAGCTGACGTTGAAGGAGCGCCTGATCCAAGCCGGCGCCAGCGAGGGCATTTCGATGCATCGATCGCCAGTTGGCCATGCACGGCTACTTGCGCGCGGCGGCCGAATGATTGACCCGAGCATCGTGCAGGGGCCCAGGCGGCCGCTGAGCAAGGAAAAGAAGACCCCCGACAGCGACGGCGCGATGCCGGCCGACTGGAAGCCTGCCAAACGGCGCCAGAAAGATAGGGACGTGCGCTCGACGAAGAAGCACGGCAAGTCCTACTTCGGCTACAAGGTCGCGGCCAACGTCGACAAGCGCTACAAGTCGTACGCAAGATCAAAGTGAGCACGGCCAGCGAACACGGCACCACGCATTTCGAGGACCTAGTCGACCCTGCCAACACAATCCGGCTGGTCGTCGTTCGTAACCCGCAAGAAGACCTTGGCGGTCTTCAGACTGTTACGCGCACCGATGACGCAGAACGACGCCGCCCGGTTAGCGCCTTCTGTGCCGGATAGTCAGTAAGGCAGTTGAAATATCCCGAGAGGCGCGACCAGGTTCGATTGCGTCCCGAACAGCGCGGTAGCCGCTGAAGCCGTTTTGCCGGCGTCCCTGGGCCCATCCTGCTCGCCGATGTCGCCCGGCTGCGGCCACGTGCGGATCAGCAGGATTCCACGAGCGTGGCCCGGCCCAGCCCCGACAATCGTACGCCGCCAACCTGGACCGGTTCGGGCCAGTTCGCAGTCGCGATCAGACTGACCTGTGCGCGGCTGGTGATCGTCCCACCCTGACGCTCACGCTGCTGTTCATCCGTGCCGCACCGCGGCGCCTTCGAGCAAGGTGCACAGGTGCCCCTTCGCATCGTAGGCGGCGTATTCCTTGGCGAGCGCATGTGCGCGCTGGCGATAGTTCGCCTCCTCGAGCACGGTGCCGATGGCAGCACGCAGCTGGTCGATGCCCGGCGTGTCCGTGCGCAAGTCGATGCCGATGCCGGCCCAGGCGATCCGCGCGTTGACGTCCAGCTTGTCTTCGGTGGTGCCAGCCGCAATGAGGGGCACGCCATGGGAAGCGGCCTGGATCACGGCGCCATGGCCGCCGTTCGTGACCAGGACGTCGAGATAAGGCATGAGCGCCTCGAACGGCAGGAATTCGGCGACCAGCGCATTGCGCGGCACCTCCACCGGAACGGCGGACTGCGGCCTGCCGCCTGTGGCCACGAGCACGAACACGTCGTCGCGTCCGGCAAGCGCCGTCAGGGTCGGCCCGATCAACTGGCCAAGATCGTGGTTTGCGACAGTGCCTTGCGTGACGAGCACGACGCGCCTGTCACCGGTCACGGCGGCAAGCAGGCCAGGCGGCAGCGGTGCGGCGGGCGGTTGGGGCAGCGCGCCGATGAAATGCAGGTTGGCCGGGCGCTCCATGCAAGGGAACTCGAAACCGGGCACCGACGGCTGCAGGAACACATCGGCCAGGCTGGTCATCGCATCGAGGAACGGGCGCGGCAGCGGCGCGGCGCCGAGCCGCTCGAGGATGTCGTCCACGCGGCGGCGTGTGGGCGTCATCAGCTGCGCGTCGACCTCGGCAGCAATGGCGGCGTATTGCTGCAGCGTCGCCGCGTCGCCAGCCGGCGGCAGGCCCAGGCCGAACGGAGCCCCGTCGGTGCGCAGCGTCATCAGGCACGTGACGCCCAGGCCGGCGATCACCGGGCGCCGCGCCCGGGCGCCCAGCAGGAACGGCAGGCAGCCGCCGAACATATTGTCGGCCAGGATCGCTTGCGCATCGAAATCCTTCAGGATCGCTTCGAGGCCAGCGAACTGCGCAGGGATCGTTTCGATGAAGATGTGCTGGAAATCGAACGCCAGTTGAGGCGGGCCAGGTGGCAAGGTCTTGCGCTCGGGGAAGTGGCGGTCGATATCCGACAAGTCCATGTCGGCACCGGCCGGTAAGGCGACGAAGCGGGCGCCGGTCGCCTCCACCTTGTCGCGGAAAGCGCTGGCCGTCGTGACGACAACCTCGTGACCGGCGGCAAACAAGATGCCTGCGGCCGCGAGGATCGGACTGACGTGCCCGGTGGCCGGGGTTGCTGCAAGAAGGATACGCATCGTTTTTTCACCTTTATGTAGAGGTTGAACGGTTGGAATGTCAACTGCAGCGTAGTGCGCAGTGTATGGTAGGACGGTGTCCTGGCATAGGCGTCGCTGCTGGTCGCATCGGGGACAGAAGCTGTTAGCGCTGAAGCGGTCCTGGGCCGGCAGGCTCCAGGCGGCGAACCGCCGTTGCCAGTGGGCGTCGATCAGGCAGAAAGCACCGGCTTCCAGATCGCGCCGTACCGACTGGCAGGCGGTCCCGTTTGGCAGGATGCACAGCCGGGCGGCGTTCTAGAACACGAACGACGTGTCGAAGGCGCGCTTGCCGCTCGAGCAGTCGGCACCCGGCGTCGCCGACAGCCGGGTTTGGGCGCCCACCATGTTTTTCCGGTCCGGGCACCTCCTCGACCTGTGACCAGTTGCGCGAGGCGCTCCATGCAGCCCGACCGGGAACGTAGCCGCCAGCACGGCGTTCACTAGGGATTATGGTTTCAGCGCGGGCCCCGGGTCCATGCGTTCCCGGCGGTGTGAGCGACCGCGTCCAGAGCCCGTTGGCCCCGCGTGCCAGCACGTCGCGTGCGTGGTTCTGGGTCGGGCTGCGAAACGCCGCCCCGCAGGTCAGGTCATGTTTGGTAAGTGCGTTCATTGCAAGAGTCAAGTTCGGCCGGTCGGCCTGTAAAACAGGGTTACCAGACGACTTACGCTGACAAGATGCAGTTGGACGCGTCGCTAACGAAAGTCATGGGCCGGGATTATCAGCGGCTTTTATCCAGCCGCGCTCGCCAGCGTTGTCCAATTCGCCACGCCATGCTTCTGGCAATCGCGCTACCTCTCGACCGCGACCCGGTCGCGGTAAAGTGCGCGTATGACTTTCCCGACTTCCACTCACCTGTACGCCCACAAGGAATAGGCAGTCGTCGATAGGCGCGCGCGCATCGATGACTGGGCGGCCAGCGCCCGTGACGGACCGCCAGCGCGCGCTGGCCGTCACCGATCCGCCCAACGCTTTTACCCTCGTGCGCTTCTATAAAGCAGCGCGCAATGGATTTAAGCCGATCGTCGCGCTCGATGATGGATCAACGTGCTTGGGATCGGGCACGGCGTCCCAAGCCACGTAAGCCCGTGTTGCGTCGAAACCCGGTTACGATTCCCGCATGGCGAGCAATGACGACGTGGGCCGGAGAGGTTCCATCAGGTCCGGGCGACCTGCCTTACTTGCGCCAATGGACGGCGCACACGTGCTTTCCAATACAAACGCGCCAACGACGCGGGTCAGGTCATCGGCTTGATCCTGCAGGGACCGTGCCGCCGCAGCAGCTTCTTCTACCTGAACCGCATTGCGCTGCGTAAAAGTGTCCATGTTGGCAATGGCACGGTTGATCTGGATAATATCGGATTCCTGCTCCACACTTGCGGTGCTGATCTCGCCAATCATGTCGGTGACGCGGCGTACGCTGTCGACAATCTCATGCATAGTGGCGCCAGCCTGGTCAACCAGTCGGGATCCGATATCAACGCGGCCGACCGAGTCACTGATCAGCTGCTTGATCTCCTTCGCTGCACCAGCCGATCGCTGCGCCAACGTGCGTACCTCGGCAGCGACTACAGCGAACCCCCGCCCCTGCTCGCCAGCACGCGCCGCTTCGACGGCCGCATTTAGCGCAAGAATATTGGTTTGGAACGCAATGCCATCAATTACGGAAATAATTTCAACAATCTGTTTCGATGACTCATTAATCGATGTCATTGTTTCGACCACCCGTGCAACGACCTCCCCCCCGCACAGCGCCACGTCCGATGCGGAGATCGCCAGTTCATTGGCACGTCGTGCGCTCTCTCCATTCAGCTGGACTCGCGAAGTCAATGATTCCATCGATGCCACGGTGCCTTGCAACGAGCTTGCTTGGCGTTCGGTACGCTCGGCCAGATCAAGATTGCCGGTCGCGATTTCGCGCGATGCGGCGGCGATGGTTTCAACGCCTTTGTGTACGCGCTCCATTGCCCCATGCATCGCGACGACCGCCTGTTGCAGAGCACTTCCCGCAGGACTGGCTGCTTGATGTGGGTTTCTGCGCAGGTCGATCACACCATGCTTACCCGACAGGGCCGCAACCGTTGTCGTCAGTTCAGCTGCTTGTATGGTTTCCCGTTTCAACACGATCGAGAGAAAGCAAAGCACACCCGTCTCGACGACGACGTAAGCAGCATGCACGAGGACCCGTCCGAATCCTGGCTCAGACATGCACCGAACACCGTAACCAAGCTCCTGGAAATAATTGAAACTCACATGGTGTAGCGCGATCGTCGTCGCGGCGATTACGACTATGAGCCAATCGCGGTAGCAGAGCAGGAATGCGAGCAGCACGAAAATCCCGAAGTGCAGCTCGTTCATGCCGGCAGCCTGGTGAATGTGCAGGCCTGCAAACACCATGACGGCTACTGCCACAACCGATGCAGTCAGGCGCGTACCCCCTGACGCGACGATGAATGCGGTCGGAATGAGCGCGGCTGGAAGCCCCACAATCAACGCCCACTTCATCGTGTCGTTCATCGCCGTCAGCGCGAGAGACATCACGAACAGACCCCATAGGATGTACAGCATGAGGCGGTCAGCTTGTTTGTAATGGGAGCGTTCGATGTCAGGCATGGGCAAGTGAGTAGCCAGATAAGATAAGATGACGAAAGGAAACAATATCGATTCGCAATACTATCCGAATGTCACACTGCGCACGCCTTACCAACTAAAAAATGCCGCTCAGTAACAACACATGGTGACGCACAAACGCCATTCCCCGGTTGCCGATGAGTGCGGCATTCGCAGGTTCAGTGCATCGACGATGTCAAACTCTCGACCATATCCCAGGAATTCGCCACTGGATTCCCTCTTCCCGTCCAGGACCGCGCCCGTTCCTATTTCGTTTCAACATCTGTCCTGAGCGTGTGTACATCGGCGAGTACCACGCCGGATGGCCCTGTATGGAGGCCTGGAATACCCTCCCCGGAAGTCAAGCTTGCACCGTCATGGACCATTAGCGTTCGTGCAACGAAGGGACATTGACGAGCGCCCGGTAGAAACCGGCCAAGGTCAGGGGCATGAGCGTCGGCCGTGGGATCGCTCGCGCAGGTACACGATCTTCGTGCAGCGGCCTGCAATGCGGTCGTGTTGGCCGAATGAGCGATGTGTCGACCGAGGATTTCTCATCGAGCAATCGCGTTCAAACAATCATTCGGGCCGTCCCTCTACGGTAAAATTGCGGTTGCGGACCGCACCGGTCCGCGATCACGCAGCACGCAAAGGGTAAGGCATGGCCAAAAAAGAAGAGTTGGACGAGGAAACGCTGGCATTCATCCAGTGGTGCATCGAAGTCGAAGGATTCCTGGTCGCCGGCGGTGCTACCGTCGAGCAGGCCCAGGATCATATCGAAGAGCAGATCGACTGGTTCACCGACCAGTTCTACGAATCGCTCACGCCCGAAGAGGCGGCAAAGGAAGCGCTGGCCTGATCCAGGCGCTAGCGCGGATAGGTGAACCCGGTGCGGATATCCATCGGCGCCAGCCTTTCCCGGGTGCGCACCATCAGGCGCTGTGGCGGCTCCTCGCCGGCCAGCGCGCCCGGGGCGAACGGCAGGCCTTCACCCTTGCGCACCAGCGCGTCGCAGCGCTCGTAGACGTTCGGGCAACCGGTCGCCGCCAGCAGCGCCTGCACGACAGGCACCTTCCACAAATCGACGCCGCCGGCGTTGAACTGGCAGACCAGGTAGCCTGCCGCGCCGCCGTAGCCCTGCACCAGCAGGCCTGGCAAACCATCCTTTTCGCCATCGATCAGCTGGACCAGTGCGTCCGGGCCAATCGCGCGCCAGGTGTCGATGCGGCGCTCGATTGCGGCCTGCACGCGCCGTTTGACGAGCGCATGGTCGATCGCCTCGCCCTCGTTCAGTGTCCAGACCCGGGCCGCGATCTGCGACTTGGCGTTGTAGGCGGCGCGCGCGAGGAAGCTCCTGGATGACGACTGCACCAGCGCGGTCACGCCGATCTTGTTGCGCTCGTGCGGCTTGCCCTCGACTTTTTCAATGGCGGACGGGTAGATCCAGGGGTCGCCGGCAAGGATCGATTTTTCCTTGCCCTGCTTGATGGTGATGATGAGCATGTGCGTCTTTCTTGACTGAGGGCGCGATGATAGCACCGCCCCCGGCCCCCGCACTACCATCCCATGCGCTTGCGCACGAACGCCGTCAGCAGGTCGGCATTGGCCTGATGCTGCGCCACCCGCGGGTGCTTGCCATACCCCGTGAACGGGAAGAACAGCGTGTCGATCCGGGCGTCACCCTTTGTCCGCAGGTTCTTGACGGCGGTTTCGACATAGCCCGGCCAGGGCGAGCCGGCCCTGGTCGCATCCATGCTGCCGAGCGCGCAGACGATATACGCCTTCGGATACAGCGACCTGATGCGGGTCACGAAACGCTGGTAGGCCGCGATCCGCTGCTTTGCGCTCGGCTCCGGCCGCAGCTTGTGGTCACGCCCGATCAGCCAGCTGTCGTTCTGCATCAGGTTTACCACCACTACCTCTGGCGTCCAGCGCTTGAAGTCCCAGCGGCTGTCGTTGTCGCCGACGGCGCTCAGCTGGTCGTAAAAGTCCGGCATCGTGAACGGAAACCAGCTGATCATGATGCCGATGCCGCCCTGCGACGTGAAATGCGCCTCCGCGCCGAGCTGGCGCGCGGCGATGGCGGCGTAGGAGTGGTAGTTGTTCTTGTCCTTGCCGTGGTGGTCCTCGCCGTCGTCCGGCGCCTCGTTGCCCATGCCGCTGGTGATCGAGTCGCCGAAGAACTCGATGCGGCGGCCCGGCCGCGGCGGCGGCGGCATCAAGCCCGCCCTGTCGTCCAGCTCGAGGCCGAGGAACACGGTGGCGCCCTCCTCGCCCTCGGTGCGCTTGGTGAGCAGCACACGGTGCGGGCCCGGCGCGAGGCCGTTGGCGACCAGGTAGCTCTTCTTCCCCTTGTCGAGCTGCAGGATGATCGGACGCTCGGTGTCGCCGTCGAGGAAGACGTTATAGAAATTCTTGCCGTGCTGGTCGTCGAGGACAATGGCCAGCGAGGTGCCGGTGAAGTTGGCGGTGACCGACGTGCCTGGCCAGCTCAGCACCGGCGCGCGTGGGTCGCTGGTATCGATGCGGCCTGTGTACTGCAGGTGCTCGTGGTCGGATGCGATCGGCGCGAGCGCCCAGGCGGGTGCCGTCTGGAGCAGCCCCGCCAGCAGCACGCTCGCCGCGTATGAGATGATTTTCATGGGCTTGGAGAAAAAGCCGGGCACGCGAACGTGCCCGGCGCAGGATTACAGCTTGATGCTGACCGGCTTGCCGTCATAGACGACCGACTTGTCGGCGCCGTCCATGTTCGCGGCGGTCGACACGCCCGGCTTGATCAGGCGCACCCGGAACTCGCGTTTCTCGACCATGCCCTCGTAGCGGCCCACGCGCTCGCCGATCTGCACCACGCCGCTCTTGTCGTCGTAGCTGATCCGGATGCGGCTGGCTTCACCGCGCTGGTAGCCGTTGCTGACGCCATCGTCTTCATACAGCGTCGCGACGCCATTCGCGCCGGCATACACGTTGACGGTGACAGGTGCATCCGGCTTCTCGTCGACGTATTGCGTCACCGGGCCCGTGGTGATCACCGAACCGGCCTTGACGAACAGTGGCATGCGTTCGCGCGGCGCCTGGATGGTGCGGGTCGCGCCGCCCTGGTGACGCTCGCCGGTGTGGAAGTCGTACCAGTCGGCGCCGGCAGGCAGGTAGACCTGGCGCTGGCGCGCCTTGTACTCGTAGACCGGGGCGACCAGGAACGATGGGCCGAACATATACTGGTCCTTGACGTTCTTGGCCTTGTCGTCGTTCGGGAAATCCATCGCCAGGCCGCGCATCATGGTGCCCGAGCGGTAGTGGGTGTCGGCCGCGACCGTGTAGATGTACGGCATCAGGCGGTAGCGCAGCTTCAGCCACCACACCATATTGTCGCGCATGGCGTCGTCACCGGCCGAGATGTTGTAGATCTCGCGCTTGACGACTTCGCCGTGCGAACGGAACAGCGGCGTGAAGGCGCCGAACTGGAACCAGCGGTGATTCAGCTCGCGCCACTCCTCCATGTCTTCCGGATTGGCCTTGGCGCGGCTGGTGACGCGGTTTTCCTGGGCCGAGCCAACGTCGCCGGTCTGGAACCGGACCTCCTGGGCGTAGCCGCCGATGTCGTGGGTCCAGTTCGGGACCCCCGACATCGACATATTGGTGCCCGACGCGATCTGGTCGTACAGGTTGTTCCAGCGGCCGACCGTGTCGCCGCTCCATACCGCCACGCTGTTTCTCTGGATGCCGGCAAAGCCCGAGCGCGACAGGATGAACTGGCGTTTATCCGGCTGGTCGCGCTTCAAGCCGTCGATCATGGCGCCGGTGCTCACCAGGCTGTAGGGGTTGAAGGTGATTTCGCCGGCGCCGTAGACGGTCGGTCCGATCAGCTCCTTGAAGTCTTCCAGGCGGCTGTTGGACAGCACGTCAGGCTCGGTATTGTCCATCCACCAGGCGTCGAAGCCCAGGTCGACCAGCTTCGTCTTGAGCTGGCGATAGTAGATGTCGCGCGCTTCCTTGGTATACGGGTCGTAGTGGCTGTTGAGGTAGCCCTTGCCGACCCAGTCGCGCGAACCGTTTTCGACGTTCTTGGTCCACATATGGCCCTTGGATTCGAACTCCTTGTAGTTGTCGGTGTTGGCGTAGAACTTGCCCCACACGGACAGCATGATGCGCGCGTTCTGCTTGTGGACCGCGTCGACCATGCCTTTCGGGTCCGGGAAGCGGGTCTTGTCGAAGTCGTGTGAACCCCAGCCGTCTTCGGGCCAGTAGAACCAGTCCTGCACGATGTTGTCCAGCGGCCAGCCGCGCTTGCGGTATTCGCCCAGGGCGTCGAGCAGCTGCTGCTGGGTTTCGTAGCGCTGACGCGACTGCCAGAAACCGTAGGCCCACTTCGGCATCATCGGCGCCTGGCCGGTCAGGTGGCGGTAGCCGGCGATGGCCCCATCCATGCTATCGGCGCTGATCACGTGGTAGTTGATCGCCTCGGCGATCTCGGACGACATGGTCAGCGAATGGCGTTCAGGGCTTGGAAGCGGGTTGTTGTGGGTGATGGCCACCATGCCGCCCGACGGTTTCCACTCCAGGTGCAGCTTGACCGGCCGGTTCTTGTCGAACTTGACTTCGAAGTTGTGGTACCACGGGTTCCAGCCCATGCGCCAGACGTCCATCACTTCCTTGCCGTCCACCGTCAGCTTGGCGTAGTCCGACGAGTACAGCTGCATCTTGTGCACGCCGGGCTTGTCGCTCGTCATGGTGCCTTCCCACACCACGCGCACGTTCTTCAGGTCCTTGGCTGGCTTGAGCTCCTTCGGCCAGTTCTCGTCCACGTCCTTCAGGTACTGGTAGTCGATGTCCTTTTCCTGGCGCGTCAGCACCAGTTTGTCGTCGACGTAGTAGCGCGCCGTCAGGCCGGCCTGCTTGCCATCAGGACTGCGCAATACCAGGTCGCGCGACATGTGGTCATACGGCGTGGCGTCGCCGAAGCGCGAGATCGAATTATTGTCCCACAACAGGCCATAGCCCTTGTCCGAGACCACGAAAGGCACGGCGGCGATCATATTGTGCTGGGCCAGCAGCACGTCTTCGCCGTTGTAGTTCATCTGGTTATTCTGGTGCTGGCCGAGACCGTAGTAAGCATCCTTGGTGCCGTGGTTGAAGCCTTGCTTGATCGCCAGGAAGGGCTTGCCGCCCACGTTCACCGGCGTCATCGATTCGCTGGCCTGGGCCAGGAAGCGCTTGCCGGCGGCGTCGAAGAACTGGACCTGCCCGTCTTTCAGCGAAACGGTGGCGGCGATCTTGCCGGCCTTGAGCTGGACGCTGTCGGCGCCGGGCGCCACCGTGAACGCGCACTTGTCGGCGCAGGGCGTGGCCACCGTCATCAAGGAAGGCGTCAGGCTCTTGTTGTCCTGGGCGAGCTTGACCACCTGGATGATGTTGTCGCTCATGAGGTTCAGCCGCACTACCTTGGCGCCGGTGTCGGGCCGCACCTCGATGCCGGTGCCGGTCTGCTGGAACGTGCCCGCCTGGGCCTGCAAGCTCAAGAACAGCGCCGCGGCTGCCACCTGTGTCATACGCATTTGTCGATCTCCTGTGTTCATCGTTGTTATTCCTGGTAAGTCCCGAGCCTGACCTTCAGCACTACCGGCGTCGCCGGCAGGTTGAGGCCATAATCGGTCTGGTCGCCATTCCAGTTGCGCTCCATGACCCAACGGCCATCGGCATCGAAACTGCCCTGTTCCACCCGCGCGAGCAGCGAAGGCTTGCCCGCGTTCGGGCCATCCGGGGCGAACTTGACCCGCGCCTGCTGGCCGACGAGGACGAACTCGTTCTCGCCGACCTGGGCGAAGGCCACGCCGCCATTCGGTTTCTCGGTACCCGACTGGTACTCGCTCTTGTCCTTCAGGTACTGGCGCTCCCCGAACTGGAACTCGCGGAACGACACCGTCGCCTTCCAGCCATTGAGCACGACGGTCTGTGCGGCGCGGTCGTCACCCTCGGCCACGCCCCGGGTCCGGCCCTCGAAGGCCCAGCGCGCCCACTGGCGCTGCATCGGCGCGAAGGCCCCGTACACGGTGGCGAAAGGCTCGACCATGCGGCGGTCGGTGAACTTGGAGCCGAGCGGGTAGTTGCTGTAATCGAAGTAGTCGAGCCCGAACGGCGCCACGCCCAGCGCGCCCATGCCGAAGGCCTGGTACACATAGCGCGCGTAGCCGGCCGCATTGCCCATCTCGGGAACCATCAGGGCGTTGTCCGGCCGCTGGTACGATGTCAGGACCGCCATGACCTTGTTCGACTCGGGCATATAGATGTCCGGCGCCGCCAGGTCGATGTGCGGCGCGGCCGCCTTGTAGATGTCGATCACGTCGTAGGTCGGCCCGCCGCTGGCGAAGTTGCCCTTCCACGGCGCGGCAGGCTTGCCGTCGACCGACGGTTCGCGCAGGGCGGCGTTGACGAACATCGGCAGGTCGTACACTTCGCGGCCGGCCCGGGCGATCGATTCGATGTAGCCGGCGATGGCCCAGGCGTGGAAGTACTGGTCGGCGTAGTCGCCATACACCTGGCGCCACGTGCCTTGAGTGACGCCGGCGACCTTCGGCTTCTGCCGTGCCAGCACCGCCGCCGGCACCGGTTGCCGGAACGCGGCTTCGGCGCGCTCGCCATGGTCGCGCGGGACGCCGTAGGTGCCGACCTCGTTCTCGACCTGCACCATGATCACGGTGCGGTGCTCGCTATCGATCTTCTTGATGTACTCCATCATCTTGACGAAGGCGCGGCGGTCGGACGCCAGGGTCTGCTCGCCGAACGGCGAATGGCTGTAGACCGCCTTGCCGTCCTTGTCCTTCATGCGCGGGAAGCGCGCGTTGTCGAACTTGACCCACTCCGGCAGGTAGCCCGGGCCCGTGTTCTTCCAGGTCCCGAACCACACGATCACGAGCCTGATATCGTTTTCACGAGCTTGCCGGACAAGGGTGTCGAGGAAGCCGAAGTCGAATTCCCCTTCTTTCGGCTCGACCTGTTCCCAGGCGATCGGCATCTCGAGCGTATTCGCATGCGCGTCCTTGAGCGCGGCCCAGACCTTGGGCAGAGCCGCGGGATGGTTGCTGGAGTTGTGGGCCTGGCCGGCCAGCATCAGGAACGGCGCGCCATCCACCATCAGCGCGTGGCGGCCATCCTTCGCGACGAGGCGCGGCAGCTCGGAGGCTGCGGGATCGGCGAGCGCATTGGTAACGACCGCGGCGCTTGCCAGCAGCAGGCAAATCGGGGCGAGTCGGCGAGCGATCTGGTTCAGGGTCATGCTGGTCGTCTCCTTGGTTGTCGTTCTTGTCTCTACTCGAACTGCGTCGCGTCGAGGCTGCGGGATTGGCCTTGCGCCAGGTCGATCGCGATGAGCTTCGCGCCGTAGCGGACTTTCACCGGGCCGCCGTCCCCGGCCACCGAGCGCACGGTCGCGCCTTGCAGGCGACCATCCTCCCAGCGCAGGTCGATCTCGTAACCGCCGCGTGCGCGCAGGCCCTTGACCGACCCGGCACCCCAGGTCGCGGGCAAGGCTGGCAGCAGGTGAAGTTCGCCGCCCTGCGACTGCAGCAGCATCTCGGCCATGGCGGCGGTGGCGCCAAAGTTGCCGTCGATCTGGAATGGCGGATGCGCGTCGAGCATGTTCGGATAGGTGCCCCCGGCGTTGTTGTGCTCCGAGAAGACGCCGCCCTGCTCGGCCGCACGCGCCCCCGGCGCCGCCAGCAGGCCGCGCAGCATGCGATAGGCCCGGTCGCCATCGTGCAGCCGCGCCCAGAACGCCATCTTCCAGGCCATCGACCAGCCAGTCCCGGCGTCGCCGCGCGCTTCCAGGGTGCGGCGCGCGGCGCGTGCCAGTTCCGGCGTGCGCAGGGGATCGATCTGCCGGCCCGGGAACAGCGCGAACAAGTGCGAGACGTGGCGGTGGGTATCCTGCGGCGTGTCGAGCACCGGGTCTATTTTCTCGTCGAGCCATTCGAGCAGTTGCCCCCAGCTGCCGATGCGCGGGCCCGCCAGGCGGTCGCGCATGGCGGCCAGTGTGGCGCGCAGCGCCGGATCCACCTGCAGGATGGCGGCCGCTTCGACCGTGTTGTTGAACAGGTCCCACACGATCTGCTGGTCATAGGCGATGCCATCCTCGACCGGGCCGTGCTCGGGCGACCAGCCCTGCGGCGCCACCAGGCGCCCGTCCGGCAGCGTCTTGAGGTAGTCCTGCCAGAAGGCGCTGGCTTCCTTCATCATCGGATAGGCGACTTCGCGCAGGAAATGTGCATCGCGCGTGAAGGCATAGTGTTCCCAGAAGTGCTGGGCGTACCAGGCGTTGCCGGTCTTGTTCCACAGGTAGTTCATGGCGCCGAAGGGATTCGACTCCGTACGCAGCGTCCAGCCACGCACCGGCTTGCCGTCCGCGCGCCGGAACTCGTCGGAGGTGGCTTGCCGCCACACGGGCGCCATGCCATTCACGAAGTGGAAGAAGGGCTCGGCCAGTTCGCTCAGGTTAGCCACCTCGGCCGGCCAGTAGTTCATCTGGATATTGATATTGGTGTGGTAGTCCGCGTTCCACGGCGGCGTGAGGCTGTTATTCCACAGGCCCTGCAGGTTGGCGGGAAGCGAACCGCGCGAACTCGAGGCCAGCAGGTAGCGGCCATACTGGAAGTACTGCGCCTCAAGCTCGGGATCGCCGCCGTCTTTCGTGTAAGCCAGCAGGCGCGCGTCGGTCGGCAGCGCCCGGCGCGCGGCCGGCGTGTCTCCCAGGTCGATCGCGACCCGTTTGAGCAGGCGCTGGAAATCGTCCTCGTGCTCGGCGCGCAGTTGGCGCACAGGCCGCGCCGACGCCCTGTCCACCTGGGTGGTGACGCGCGCCAGCGGATGGTCGCCTTCGAAGCGGCGCGCGGCGTCGAGCACGTAGCTGGTGCCGGCGCCGAGGACCAGCGTCAATGCATCGGCCCCGGCAAACGTCACGCGCGCGCCATCGCTGGCCAGCTTGCCGCCCTCGTTCATCACCTGCACCTGGCTGGCGTAGGACATCACATTGCTGCTCGCGCTCTGGCCGGGCAGCGCAAATCCTTTCAGCGTGCCGGCGGCGTGCAGGCGGCTGTTGGTCAGCCCAAGGCCGGCGCCATGGCGGTCGGTCAGGGACACGGCGCCCGTGTACTTGCCAGGCCGATCGGCCGTGAGGCGCAGCACGATTACCTGGGCCGGATGGCTGGCCCAGGCGTCGCGCTGGTAGCGCACGCCCCCGTGCGTGTAGCTCACCGTGTGGACGCCCCGCTCCAGGTCGAGCGTGCGGCGATAGTTCGTCGCCCCGTTTTCATGCCCAGGCAGCACCACCAGCAGGTCGCCGAAGGGCTGGAACGCGCCCATGGTCTTGTCGTCGCCGGTCCACAGGGTGATATCGTTGAACTGCAGGTGCTCGCGGCCGGGCTGGCCGAACACCATGGCGCCGATGCGGCCATTGCCGATCGGGAGCGCTTCTTTCTCCCAGCCCTGGTCGTCGTCCTGGGCAGGCCGGTCGTAGCGCAGCACCATTTCCGGCGCGGCGCTGCTGGCCGCGGCGAGCGAAAGGGCGCAGACGCCGAACGCCAGGCGCACAATAAAGGATTGGATCATGTCGGCCCCGGCCTTCCATAAACGATGCCGCGTCCGGCGGTACTCATATAGACCACGCCGAAGCGGTTCATGTCGCCAACGATGAACTGGCCGTCGCCTGGTCCGCCGTACTGGTGGGCGTCGTCGTTGATGCGCCGCCAGCTGCGACCCAGGTCCAGCGAGCGATACACGCCCCGCACGCCGCCCACGCTGCCCCACATATACACGGCCGGATCGACCTTGTCCGGCGCGGCCTTGCCAAAGCCGACGGCGCCGCAATAGTCGATGCCGGCCACCGGCGCGAAGCTCGCGCCGCCGTCGCGCGAGCGCACCAGGCCACCGTCCTTGAGCGGCACCCACAGGTCGCCTTCGCGGCCCGGGAAGGCGCGGATCAGGCGCGAACCACCCGGCGGCAGGCTCGCGCGCGGCGTGAAACTCGCGCCGGCGTCGCGGCTGACCATCAGGTGCTTGTCGTCGTAGGCGTAGAACACCTTCGCGTTGACCGGATCGGCGACCGCCCGCAGATTGCGCCCCTCGAGTCCCCTGACCTGCGTCCAGCTCGCGCCATCGTCATTCGACCGGTACAGCATGGCCGCGCCCTGCGGGCTATGCACCAGGGTCGCGCCGTCGCTCGACATCGCGACCCGGCCACGCTTGCCCTGCAGCGCCGCGGTCTGCGTCCAGCTCGCGCCGCCGTCGCGCGTGATGAGCATCGCGTCACCCACGCGCACCATGCTCCCCGGTCGGCGCCCGGCGGCATCGAGCCCGGTCGTGGTGCCGATCTCCGGGCGGTGGATACGTCCGGGCCGTGCGGGATCGTCGTGCATGAATCCGTCGTAGTCGCCGATGGCCGATACCAGCGGCGCCCCTGCCATGCTCACCAGGCCGAGCGGCACCGTCTCTTCCAGGCCCCTGACGGTAAAGGTCCAGGTGGCTGGCGTGGCATCGATATCGGGCGTGCGGAACACACCATTGCCGGAGGTGACCCAGACCGCGCGCGGGTCGAGCGGATCGAATTCGACCGATCCGGCCCAGTGGATCGCGTGGCCTTCGAGCCAGGGCACGCCGGCCGCGTCGCGCCTGAAGCCGCGGTTGACCACGTCGACCCAGTTGGCCCCTGCATCATTCGATACGAAGATGCGGTCGCCGCGCGCGTCGCCCTGGGCGATGAAGGTGTTGATGGTCGAGACCACCAGCCGCTCGGGATTGCGCGGGTCCACGCTGACGCCGGCGAACGGCCGGGTCACGCCCACGGGCGTCACGTTGCGCCAGGCGTTGGCGGCGATGTCGTACTGCCACACCTGGCCGCGGTCGATCGGTTCGAGGCCGCCCTGGTCCGGATGCGGGCCGGCGCCATTGGCATAGGTGATGTACAGCTTGCCCGCGCCGTCGAAGACGGCGCGCTGCGGCATCAGGCCGGACGGCGACCCGCTCACCGGCGCGAAGGTAGCGCCGGCGTCATCGCTGCGGTACAGGTTCGGGCCGGCGCTGCCAAAGCGCGACACGCCAATGAACAGGCGCTGCGCGCGGCCATGCTGCACGCTGGCGGGGTCCGGCAGCACGATGTTCAGGCCGACGTCGTTGGGCGTCGTGGTCACCGCCAGCGCCGTATTACGCTGCCAGGTCTTGCCATCGTCGCCGCTCTCGAACAGCCCGTCGCGACGCGAACCGAGGTAGAGCCGCTTGGCGGTGCCGGGATCGACGGCCAGGCGCTCGCCGCCCTGGCGTCCGAAGCCGTTGCCGTGGGTCTTGAACTGGGCCGTGACGTCGACGACGTCGAAGGTCTTGCCGTAGTCGGTCGAGCGCAGGATGGCGCTGCGGCCACCGTTCAGGTAGGCGGTGCCGGCCAGCAACCACACCTTGGCCGCGTTGTCCGGGTCGATCGCCAGCGCATCGATGCCCAGCAGGCCGGTCCGGTCTTCGCCCACCCAGTCGAGCAACGGCGTCCAGCGCCTTTCCTTCGCGCTCCAGCGGTAGGCGCCGCCGACGTCGGTACGCGCATAGGCGATACCGGGTTCGCTGCGGCTCGGAACAATCGCGGTGACGAAGCCGCCACCGCCGATGGCGACGCTGTCCCATACATAACGGGCGCCGGCCGGGGCAGCGTCAGCGGCGCGGCTGCCGTCCTGCGGCACGGCGGATGTAACGGTCGTGGCGGCGGCTGCGACCGCGAACGCCGCAACCACTCCCACGTACGCGCCGGTGCGGCGAACGATCGTGGTACGCATGATGTCTCCTGCTTGTCTTTTATTATTGGCTTGCTGTCAATCATGCTAATCAATACGCCAGTCAGACGCAACTAAAATGTTCGCGCTAACAGAAATCGATATCATTTGGGCAGATCTTGTTATCGCTCCCGTGCAGGCTTTGCTGATTGCGTATAACATCGACGCCTTCAAGACAGCCTCATCACTGCAAACAAGGAGATTTCATGAATATCAGCGGCGAAATGATCATCGGCCACCAGATCGTGCAGGGTAGCGCCGGCACCGCCCGGGCCTACGACCCGGCACGCAAGGAACAGCTCGAGCCGGCGTTCGGCCTGGCGACACCGGACGACCTGGCGCGCGCCTGCGACCTGGCCGATGCCGCCGTCGAACCGTATCGGGCCCTGCCGCTCGAGCAGCGCGCACGCTTTCTCGAGACGATCGCCCAGCGCATCGTCGACCTGGGCCCGATCCTGATCGAACGCGCGTCGCAGGAAAGCGGCCTGCCGGCAGCCCGCCTGGAGGGTGAACGCGGGCGCACGGTGAACCAGCTGCGCCTGTTCGCCAAGGTGGTGCGCGACGGCCACTTCCTGGAAGCGACCCTGGATTCGGCCCTGCCCGAACGCACCCCCCCACGCTCGGACCTGCGCATGCGCAAGATCCCGCTCGGCGCGGTTGCCGTCTTCGGCGCCAGCAATTTCCCGCTCGCGTTCTCGGTCGCCGGCGGCGACACCGCCTCGGCCCTCGCAGCCGGCTGCCCGGTCGTGGTCAAGGCGCACAACGGCCACCTCGGCACCTCGGAACTGGTGGGCAAGGCGGTACTGCAGGCCGCGCTTGAATGCGGCATGCCGGAAGGCGTGTTCTCGCTGCTGATCGGCGAAGGCAACCAGATTGGCGGCGACCTCGTGAGCCATCCCGCGATCCGCGCGGTCGGCTTCACCGGCTCGCGCGGCGGCGGCCTGGCGCTGGCGCAGATCGCCGCCAAGCGCAAGGAACCGATTCCGGTGTACGCTGAAATGAGCAGCATCAATCCGGTCTACCTGCTGCCGGGCGCGCTGCAGGCTGGCGGCGCCAAGCTGGCCGGCGCCTTCGTCGACTCGCTGACCATGGGCGTCGGCCAGTTCTGCACCAACCCGGGCCTCGTGATCGGCCTGGCCGGCCCCCAGTTCGACGCCTTCCGCGATGCGGCGGCGGCGGCCCTGCAACTCAAGCCGGCTGGCACCATGCTCACCGCCGGCATCCATCAGGCGTATGACCTGGCGATCGGCAAGCGTGCGGGCGTGAGCGGCGTGCAGCTGGTGGCCAATGGCAGCCACGAAGGCCCAGGCTGCGCCGCACGCGCCGCGCTGTACCAGTGCGACGCTGCGACCTTCCTGGCCAATCCGGCCCTCGAAGAAGAAATCTTCGGACCGGTATCGTTGATGATCGCCTGCAGGACCGAGGATGAGATCCTGGCAGTGACGCGCCATCTCGAGGGCCAGTTGACCGCGACCGTACACGCCGTCGAGAGCGACCATGCACTGGCTGGCGCCCTGCTGCCGCTGCTGGAGCGCAAGGTGGGCCGCATCCTGTTCAACGGATTCCCGACCGGTGTCGAAGTCTCCTACGCGATGGTCCATGGCGGGCCGTTCCCGGCGACGTCCGATCCGCGCAGCACATCGGTTGGCGCGACGGCGATCGAACGCTTCCTGCGTCCGGTGTGCTACCAGGACGTGCCGGCCGGTCTGCTGCCGGAGGCGCTCAAGGATGGCAATCCGCTGGGGATCGTGCGCTTGGTGGATGGTGAGTTGAAGCTGCCCGGCTGACATCAACTTGAGGCCGGCGGGATGTTATCGCTGGCCTGATCAACTCGTCCCCGCCCAGGCGGGGGCCGACATCCGCCGCAGTAGCCTCGCACACAACCCCTGGTCCCCGCCTTCGCGGGGACGACGTATGGTCCTGTTTCAGCGCGTACTGCTGCGCGTCGCCACGTCCAGCCACACGGCCAGTGTCAGGATCAGCCCCTTGACGATCATCTGCCAGTAGGCGTCGACATCCAGCATCGACATGCCGTTGTCCAGGCTGGCCATCACCAGCGCGCCGACCAGCGCGCCGTGCACGGTGCCGGCGCCGCCGCGCATCGAGGTGCCGCCGATGAAGCAGGCCGCGATCACGTCCAGTTCCGCCGACACGCCGGCCGAAGGCGAACCGGCCGCCAGGCGCGCGGTGTTGATCAAGCCCGCCAGCGCGCACATGAGGCCCATCAGGCCGAAGATCCACAACTTGACCTTGCGCACGTCGATACCCGACAGCCGCGTCGCCTCCATATTGCTGCCCACTGCATAGATGCGGCGGCCGAACACGGTCTGCTTTGCGATATAGCTGAACAGGCCGAGCAGGAACAGCAGGATCAGCACCGGCAGCGGAATGCCCTCATAGCTGTTGAAGGTCGAGACCAGCCCGGCCAGCACCACGCCGACCAGGGCCACGCGAAACACCGAGCGCCACGGCGCGATCACCGGCAAGCCGTGGCGCGCCTGGTTGACGCGCTGGCGCCAGGCCAGCACGCCGGCCAGGGCGAACAGCAGCACGCCGAGGGCGATGCCCCAGCTGGGCGGCAGGTAGGCCTGGCCCAGCTGCTCCATGCCGGGCGACACCGGCGCGATGGTGGCGCCGTCGGTCAGGCCCAGCACCACGCCGCGGTAAGCCAGCATGCCTCCCAGGCCGACGATGAAGGACGGGATGCCCGCGTAGGCCGTGAGGTAGCCATTCAGGAAACCGCACAGCAGGCCGGCGCCGAGCACCACCGCGATCGACAGCGGCAGCGGCATGCCGTGGGTAACGTCGAGCACCGCCGCCATCCCGCCCAGCAGGCCCAGGAGCGAGCCGATCGACAGGTCGATCTCGCCGGCGATGATGACGAACACCATGCCGCAGGCAAGGATGCCGGTGATGGACATCTGCCGCATCAGGTTCGACAGGTTTCGCGCCGAGGTGAAGCCACCATCGGTCTTCCAGCTGAAGAAGGCCCAGATCACGGCAATCGCCACCAGCAGTGCGAGAATCTTGTATTGCGTGAACAGCCGCTTGAAGGTCGTTGTATCCATGGATGTCGATTCGTTGATTCAGGCCTGGCCCAGGGCGGCGGCCAGCACCGTTTCCTGGCTCAGGCCATCGTTGATGAATTCCCCGCTCAGCCTGCCCTCGCGCATCACCAGCACACGGTCGGACACGCCCAGTACTTCGGCCAGCTCGGACGACACCATGATGATGGCGATGCCCTGGGCAGCCAGTTCCAGCATGAGGCGGTAGATCTCGAACTTGGCGCCGACGTCCACGCCGCGGGTTGGCTCGTCGAGGATCAGCACCTTCGGGCCGGTCAGCAGCATCCGCGCCAGCACGGCTTTTTGCTGGTTGCCACCCGAGAGCGCCGTGATCGGCAGCGCCGGGCTCGCTGTCTTGAGCGCCAGGCGCGCGATCTGCCCGCCGATCGCGCTGGCTTCTTCGCCATCGTCGATGCGGGTCAGGTGCGCGTAGCGCTGCAGCACCGAGAGCGTGATGTTCTCGCCCACCGACAGGTCGCGCACGATGCCGTGGTGCTTGCGGTCTTCGGGCACCAGGGCGAAGCCGGCGCGGATCGCCTTCAGCGGTTCCGAGGTGTCGGCCTTGCGGCCCATGAGCCAGACCTCTCCGTCGTGCCGCCCCGGATAGGCGCCGAACAGCGCCGTCACCAGCTCGGTGCGGCCGGCGCCGACGATGCCGGCGATGCCCAGGATCTCGCCGCTGCGCACCGCGAACGAGACGTCATCCACTTTCTTGCGGCGTGGGTTTTCCGGGTCGTAGCAGCTGATGTGGCGGGCCTCCATCACCACCTCGCCGATCTCGTGCGGGAGCGAAGGATACATCTGGCTCATCTCGCGCCCGCACATCTGGGCGATGATGCGATCGACGCTCATCTGCGGCATCGGCGTGGTGGCGATGTGCTTGCCGTCGCGGATGACGACGATGGTGTCGCAGATGGCCGCCACTTCGTCAAGCTTGTGCGAGATGTAGACGCAGGCCACGCCGCGCGCCTTCAGGTCGCGCACCGTCTCGAGCAGGACCTCGATCTCGGATGCGCTGAGCGACGCCGACGGTTCGTCGAGGATCAGGAGGCGCGCATTCTTGTTCAGGGCCTTGCCGATCTCGATCAGTTGCTGGTGGCCGCCGCCGTAGTGCTTCACCGGCAGCACCACGTTCACGTCCGGCAGCCGCAGCTCGCGCAGGATCTCGGCGGCGCGGCGGTTCATGGCCGGATAGTCCAGGCGCCCGCCCGGCAAGGTGATCTCGTTCCCCAGGAAGATATTCTCGGCCACCGTCAGCTCGGGCACCAGCATCAGTTCCTGGTGGATGATGATGATGCCGGCATCCTCGGTCTCGCGCACCGAGCGTGCGCGCAGCGGCTGGCCATCGAGCAGGATCTCGCCGTCCCAGCTGCCGTGCGGGTAGACCGCCGACAGCACTTTCATCAGGGTCGACTTGCCGGCCCCGTTCTCGCCGCACAGGCCGATGCATTCGCCCGGCCGGATCGCCAGGTCGATGCCGTCCAGCGCGGCCACCCCACCGAATCGCTTGGCGATTCCCTTCATTTCAAGCAGATAGCCCGACATCGCAAGACTCTACAAGGCGTGAAAAAGCCCCGGCCCGCACGCGGGTCGAGGAAAGGAGATGATCGGTGCAGGCGCCGGCTACTTGCCGGCCAGCTGGCCCTGGGTATAGAAACCGTCCTTGACCAGCACGTCGACATTCGACTTCGTCAGCAGGATCGGCTTGAGCAGCACCGTGCTGACCTGCTTGTAGCCGTTGTTGAGCTGTGCGTTATAGGCAGGCTTCTCGTTGCGCACCAGTTGCACGGCCAGGGTGGCGGCGCTGGTGGCGATGGTCTTCAGGGGCTTGTAGACCGTCATCGACTGGGTGCCCGCGATCACGCGGCGCACCGCGGCCAGGTCGGCGTCCTGGCCCGACACCGGCACCTTGCCGGCCAGCTTCTGCGAGGCCAGCGCCTGGATCGCGCCACCGGCGGTGGCGTCGTTGGACGCCACCACGGCGTCGATCTTGTTGCCGTTGGCGGTCAATGCGTTCTCGACGATCGACATCGCCTCGGAAGCGCTCCAGTCCTTCACCCACTGGCGGCCGACCACCTTGATGTCGCCCTTGTCGATCAGCGGCTGCAGCACCTTCATCTGGCCTTCGCGCAGCATCTTGGCGTTGTTGTCGGTCGGCGCGCCGCCCAGCAGGTAGTAGTTGCCCTTCGGTTTGAGGCCCACGATCGACTGCGCCTGCAGCTCGCCCACCGCCTTGTTGTCGAACGAAATGTAGGCGTCGACATCGGCGTTGAGGATCAGGCGGTCGTACGACAGCACCTTGATCTTGGCCTTCTTGGCCTCGCGGATCGCGTTGTTCAGGACCGTGGCGTTATACGGCACGATCACCAGCACGTCGACCCCGCGCGAAATCAGGTTTTCGATCTGGGCGATCTGGCGCTGCTCGCTGGCGTCGGCCGACTGCACATAGACCTTGGCCCCGAGCTTTTCTGCGGCCCCGATGAAATAGTCGCGATCGCGCGTCCAGCGCTCGAGCCGCAGGTCATCGATCGAGAAGCCGATCTTGGGATTCTTGGCGTCGGCCATGCTCGGCGCGGACGCGAACAGCAGCGCGCAACCGAGTCCAATGGCGGCGCCCATCTTCGTGATGCCATGTTTCATACTGTCTCCTGTTTTTTATCGGCGCAGCGAACTCGTCGCCTGCGCAGTATTGACATTTTGCTCAAGAATTCAGCTTGGCGCTACCCCTGATGTCCCCATGTCAGTGGTTATGGCGCGGCATGTCGTGCGCCACGCCTCGGTAAGGCAGGGCCAGTTCCATGCAGGCGCCCCGGTGCAATTGGCCGACCGTGGCGCGGTAGATCTCTTGCCATGGCGTCTGGCTGGCGGGAATCGCCGGCGGCGTTTCCTGCTTGCGGGCCGCCAGCTCCTCATCCGACAGCTTCACGTCGCAGCGGCCGAGGTTCAGGTCCACGCGAATCACGTCGCCCGTGCGCAGCAAGGCCAGGTTGCCGCCGGCCGCGCTCTCGGGCGAGGCGTTCAGGATCGACGGACTGTCCGACGTGCCCGACTGGCGGCCGTCGCCCAGCGTCGGCAGGTTGTTGATGCCCTGCTTGATCAGGTGGTCGGGCGGCTGCATATTGACCACCTCGGCCGACCCCGGCCAACCGACCGGACCGGCG
>NZ_JCASIL010000022.1:0-99635 GCF_059685725.1 Telluria sp. RT2P19 | reverse complement strand
GATGGTGATGCCGCGTGCTTTTTCTTCCGGTGCCGCGTCGATCTGGTCGTAGGCCTTGGCTTCGCCGCCGAATTTCTTCGACAGGACGGTAGCGATTGCAGCCGTCAGGGTGGTTTTGCCGTGGTCAACGTGACCGATGGTGCCGACGTTCACGTGCGGCTTGGTCCGTTCGAATTTACCTTTTGCCATTTCCAAATTCCTTTAAGAGAAACGATATATTTTGTTGAACTGGAGGGACGGGACGTCCCATCCCTCCATTATCTATTACTTGGACTTCGCGGTGACGATGGCGTCAATCACGTGCTTCGGAGCTTCCGAATAGTGCTTGAATTCCATCGTGTAGGTCGCGCGGCCCTGGGTCGCCGAACGCAGCGAGGTCGAGTAACCGAACATTTCCGACAGCGGGACTTCGGCCTTGATGATCTTGCCGCCGCCGCCCGGGATTTCGTCCATGCCCTGGACCATGCCGCGACGCGACGACAGATCGCCCATCACGTTACCGGCGTAGTCTTCCGGCGTTTCCACTTCGACCGACATCATCGGCTCGAGGATGACCGGGCTTGCTTTACGGCAGCCGTCCTTGAACGCCATCGAACCGGCCATGCGGAACGCGTTTTCGTTCGAGTCGACGTCGTGGTACGAACCGAAGGTCAGGGTGACTTTGACGTCGACCACTGGGTAACCAGCCAGCACGCCGGTGGTCAGGGTCTCGCGCACACCTTTTTCGACTGCAGGGATGTATTCGCGTGGAACCACACCGCCCTTGATCGCGTCGATGAACTCGAAGCCCTTGCCTGGCTCTTGCGGCTCGATCGACAGGACTGCGTGACCGTACTGACCACGACCGCCCGACTGCTTGACGAACTTGCCTTCGACGTCGGTGACTGCCTTGCGGATCGTTTCGCGGTAGGCAACCTGTGGCTTGCCGACGGTTGCTTCCACGCCGAATTCGCGCTTCATGCGGTCAACGATAATTTCCAGGTGCAGCTCGCCCATACCACCGATGATGGTCTGGCCCGATTCTTCGTCGGTACGCACGCGGAACGACGGATCTTCTTGTGCCAGGCGGTTCAGCGCCAGGCCCATTTTTTCCTGGTCGGCCTTGGTTTTCGGCTCGACTGCCTGCTGGATCACAGGCTCAGGGAAGACCATCTTTTCCAGGGTGATGATCGCCGAAGGATCGCACAGGGTTTCGCCGGTGGTCGCTTCTTTCAGGCCGACCGCTGCGGCGATGTCGCCGGCGCGGACTTCCTTGATCTCTTCACGCTGGTTGGCGTGCATCTGCAGAATACGACCCAGGCGTTCTTTCTTGCCCTTGATCGGGTTGTAGACGGTGTCGCCCGAATTGATCATGCCCGAGTAGACGCGGAAGAAGATCAGCTGGCCGACGAACGGGTCGGTCATGATCTTGAATGCCAGCGCCGAGAACTTCTCGCTGTCGTCCGCTTTACGGGTGACCGGCTGGTCGTCTTCATCGGTACCTGCCACTGGCGGGATGTCGACTGGTGATGGCAGGTATTCGATCACGGCGTCGAGCATGGCTTGCACGCCCTTGTTCTTGAACGCGGTACCGCACAACATCGGCACGATTTCCGATGCGATGGTGCGCTGGCGCAGGGCGGCCTTGATCTCTTCTTCCGACAGATCGCCTTCTTCCAGGTACTTGTTCATCAGCTCTTCGGTCGCTTCAGCAGCGGTCTCGACCAGTTTTTCACGCCATTCGTTCGCTTGCTCAACCAGGTGCTCTGGGATGTCAGCGTATTCGAATTTCATGCCTTGCGAAGCCTCGTCCCAGATGATTGCTTTCATCTTGACCAGATCGACCACGCCTTGGAAGTTGTCTTCCGCGCCGATCGGGATCACGACCGGGATTGGGTTCGCCTTCAGGCGTGCGCGCATCTGCTCGTACACTTTGAAGAAGTTCGCACCGGTACGGTCCATCTTGTTGACGAATGCCAGACGTGGGACTTTGTACTTGTTAGCTTGACGCCACACGGTTTCCGATTGTGGCTGCACGCCACCGACTGCACAGTAAACCATGCAGGCGCCGTCCAGAACACGCATCGAGCGCTCGACTTCGATGGTGAAGTCGACGTGGCCCGGAGTGTCGATGATGTTGATGTGGTGAGGCTGGAAGTTCTTGGCCATACCGCTCCAGAAGCAGGTCGTCGCTGCCGAGGTAATGGTAATGCCGCGCTCTTGCTCTTGCTCCATCCAGTCCATCGTCGCAGCGCCATCGTGCACTTCGCCGAGCTTGTGGTTGACGCCCGTGTAGAACAGGACGCGTTCGGTGGTGGTAGTTTTACCAGCATCGATGTGAGCCGAAATACCGATATTGCGGTAGCGCTCGATGGGGGTCTTGCGTGCCATAATTTTTCCTAAATCTTTGAATGGACAAAACCGAGCATCATCTTGATGATCAAAATGAGCCCGGCCTGAACAACGAATACAGCAGGGGCATACTCAGGAGAAAGTTCCCCCTGCGATCTGCCCATTTTTTTAGAAGCGGAAGTGCGAGAACGCCTTGTTCGCTTCTGCCATGCGGTGCACTTCGTCACGACGCTTCATTGCGCCGCCACGGCCTTCAGCCGCTTCCAGCAGTTCACCACCCAGACGTTGCGGCATGGATTTTTCGCTGCGCTTGTTTGCGGCTTCGCGCAACCAACGCATGGACAGCGCCATACGACGAACCGGACGAACTTCCACTGGCACCTGGTAGTTGGCGCCACCGACACGGCGGGACTTGACTTCCACCAGCGGTTTAGCGTTGTTGATCGCGGTCGTGAACACTTCCAGCGGGTCTTTGCCCGACTTGGATTGAATGTGTTCGAATGCACCGTAGATGATGTTTTCTGCAACCGACTTCTTGCCGGACAGCATCAGAACGTTGACGAATTTGGCGACATCGGTGTTGCCGAATTTTGGATCCGGCAGGATCTCGCGCTTGGGTACTTCACGACGACGTGGCATTTCAATTCCTTCCTGTCTTCAGTTGAGTGCGGTGACCGCACTCGCGAAAGGCCCTCATGACCCTTCACTTACTCGGCCTTGCGGCCGGCTCAACTTATCTAATTAATGTGACGTGCCTGTGAACGCACGACCGAAGATATTACTTCTTCGCAGCCTTGGCACGCTTGGCACCGTACTTCGAGCGCGCTTGCTTACGGTCTTTGACGCCCTGGGTATCCAGTGCACCGCGAACCATGTGGTAACGCACACCCGGCAAGTCTTTCACACGACCGCCGCGCAGCAGCACGACACTGTGTTCTTGCAGGTTGTGGCCTTCGCCGCCGATGTACGAAATGACTTCGAAACCGTTGGTCAGACGCACTTTAGCGACTTTACGAAGTGCCGAGTTAGGCTTCTTCGGGGTGGTGGTGTACACGCGGGTGCACACGCCACGTTTTTGCGGGCAGTTTTCCAGTGCCGGCGACTTGCTCTTCACAACCGCGGCTTCACGCGGCTTGCGAATCAGTTGATTGATGGTTGGCATCGTTCCTAATCCAACAAAATTGCTACTGAATTGACGACCCGAGACGGCGAACATGCTGGCCCGGGGACTAAACCTAGTCCCGTAAGAACTGACAGCGGAGGCGACGAAAGCCACTCAACGAAAGGAGCGGCTGCGAATGCGTATACGATGTGCAGAATAAAAACGAGAACTCGCGAATATACGCTGAATGTGACGACGGGTCAACCGATTTGCTGCACCGTCAAGTCGCTCCCGGCCCTTTGGGCGGTAAACCGTGGTGAATGTGTCATGGTTGCGACAGGCTGGCTCTGCAGTAGGGGATTCCCGCCCGCATGGTGCGGGAATGGCATGGCGCCGGCTGGCTTAGAGCGCCATCATTGCCTCGGCGTCGGCGCCCGCCGGTATCCGCATCGGCGTCGCCGCATCGGTCACCGCACGCCAGACCGCCTGGGCGACGTCCTGCGCGCGCGTGACGAGGCCCGGTTCGCGCGCGCCACCAAAGACGGATGCCAGCAGCGGCGCGTAGGCCTCGGGCGTCTGGCCTGTCATGCGCTCGCGCGCGCCGGCGCCAAACTGCGTTTCCGGCGAGCGACCCGGCAGCACCAGGCGCAGGCGGATGCCGAGCGGCGCAAGCTCGATCGCCAGCGATTCGGTGAACGCGTTCACGGCCGCCTTGCTGGCGGTATAGACCGACAGCAGTGGCAAGGGCTGGATGGTGACGGCCGAGGTGACGTTGACGATCACCCCTGCTCCCCTGCTACGGAAGCCGGCAAGCGCTGCCTGCGTCATCGCGATCGTGCCGAGCGTGTTGGTCGCCAATACGCTGCGCACCGTTTCCGTCGACACGCCTTCCAATGGATACATCAGGCCGATGCCTGCATTGTTGACCAGCGCATCGATGGGTCCCGCCGCGTCGAGCGCGGCGCGGATGCTGGCCTCGTCCGTCACATCCAGCGCCAGCACGCGCAGCCGGCCCGATGGCGGCAGGATGGCGGCATCCGGCGTGCGCATGGTCGCGATGACGTTCCAGTCGCGTTCGAGGAAGTGACGGGCGATCTCGAGGCCGAAGCCGGACGAGCAGCCGGTGATCAGAACGGTTTTCATGATGGACTCCTGTGGTGGGTTGTGGTGCTGACACGATAGCCCGACACGACAGGACGCACTACAATCGGTAATCCATATTTCTTTTGCGAGCGTCCAGAAATGACGGATCCACTGGCGGAAGTAGTCAGCCTGCTGCAGCCGGGCGTGCGATTGACGAAGGTAGTCGGCGGCGCCGGCCGCTGGCGCGTGCGGCGCGCCGAGGCTGGCCAGCCTTCGTATTGCATCGTCCTCGAGGGGCGCTGCCGGCTCGCCGTGGACGGCAGCCCCGAAGCGGTACTCGAGCCCGGTGACTTCGTGCTCGTCCCCGCGGCCTGGAATTTCGCGATGACGAGCATGCAGGCGCCGGCCGCTGGCGACCTCGACATGCCGCCGGTGGCGCAAGGCCCGGGCGAATTCCGGCTTGGCGAGCAGGATGGCCCGCCAGACGTGCGCTTCATCATCGGCCACTGCGAGTTTTCCTCGCCCGATGCGGACCTGCTGGTGTCGCTGCTGCCGCAATTCGTGCACGTGCGCGGCGAGCCACGCCTGGTCACGCTCGCGCAACTGGTTGGTGACGAGTCGCGTGGACAGCGTCCGGCGCGCGAGGTCGTGATGGCGCGCCTGCTCGAGGTGCTGCTGATCGAAGCGCTGCGCTCGACGGCAGGCAGCGCGCCGTCGCCCGGACTGGTGCGCGCCCTGGCCGACACGCGCCTGGCGCAGGCGCTGCGCCGGATGCACGAGGCGCCGGCGCGCGCCTGGACCATGGCCGAACTGGCGCAAGAGGCCGCGCTGTCACGCTCGGCGTTCTTCGAGCGCTTCAGCCGCGCGGTCGGCAAGGCGCCGATGGAATACCTGCTGGCCTGGCGCATGGCGCTGGCGACCGGCCTGCTGCGGCGCGGCGCCTGCAGCATCGCCGAGGTGGCGCAGCGGGTCGGCTACAGCTCGGCGAGCACGTTCAGCGTCGCCTTCGCGCGCCACGTGGGCGTGCCGCCGGCCAGGTATGTGCGCGAGGGTGCCATGAGCTAGGTGCGGCGCGCCATCTCGACGAAGGCTTCCAGGTAGGCGGTGCCGGCACCCGCCTCGCGCTCGACACCGCGCGCCTCGAGGCACAACTGGCCCAGGCCCGCACCCTGGGCGTCAAGGCCAGACCGGCATCGTCGGCCCTCTCGCTTACCTGTGGCTGGGCAAGGCCAACGACGGCAGCGACCGGCTCCACCTGCTGCCCCGACTGCCGGTGTATGCCGAGCTGCTGCCTGGCTCGTCATCCAGGGCGCCGAATGGGTGCAGGTCGACGAACCGGCGCCGGTCACCGAACCCGATGCGCGCTGGCAGGCGGCTTACGCCAACGCTACGACACGCTCCAGCACAGCGGCGTGAAACTGCTGCTGGCGACCTATTTCGGCCGCCTGGAGGACAACCTGGCGCTGGCCTGTGCGCTGCCGGTCGAGGACCTGCGCCTGGATGCGATCAACGCCCGCGCCGGTCATCGCGGCGCCGGGCCAGGACAAGGTGCTGTCGCTGGGCGTGATCGTGGCGCAGGCCCTGGCCGCGCTCACCTCGCAGCAGGCCAGCGCGCCAGCGGCCAGGCAGAACGCAGCGCCAGGCAGGCCGCCCTGCTCCGGCTGCCGAACGCCCCGCCCACACCATCGGTTCCTCCCCGCAGACGGCGGCGATCCGCCAGGCCCGCAGCGCCCATAAAAGGGCGCGCTTGATGCGGCGGCCTATGAAGAAGCGACGCGCGCCGAAATCGCGCGCTGCGTGCGCGAGCAGGAAGCGCTGGGGCTGGACGTGTTCGTGCACGGCGAGGCCGCGCGCCATGAGCTGCCGCCAGCTGGCCATGGCAATTTGCGAGGAAGTGCTGGACCTGGAACGCGCCGGCGTGCGCGTGATCCAGATCGACGAGGCGGCGCCGAGCGAAGGCTTGCCGCTGCGGCGCTCGGAATGGGCGACCTACCTCGAGTGGACGGTGGAATCGTTGCGCATCGCCGCCAACGGCGTGGCCGACGAGACCCGGGTCCACACCCATATGTGCTATTCGGAGTTTAACGACATCATCGCCGCCATTGCGGCCATGGATGCCGACGTGATCACGATCGGGACCTCGCGTTCCGACATGGCGCTGCTGGACGCCTTCGGCGATGGTCAGTATCCGAACGAGATCGGGCCGGGCGTGTACGACATCCATTCGCCCAATATCCCGAGCCCGGACCACATCGTGACCTGATGCGCAAGGCCGCCCCCCCGGCATCCCGGCCGGGCGCCTGTGGATCAATCCCGACTGCGGCCTCAAGACAACGCAACTGGGAAGAAGTGCTGCCGGCACTGCGCAATATGGTGGCTGCGGCCCCTAGTCGACCTTGCGCAGGAAGTCGCCGACCGCCTTCACCAGCAGCGGCGAGACCGGCAGGCTCGGATCGCTGTAGGCTGCGGCCTGCAGCGCCGGGTCGGCCCGCACGTGCTTGAAGATATGATTCATGCCGGGAATGATCGCCAGGGTCGCATCCGGCCTGGCGCGGTGCAGGCCATAAGCCTGGGCGACCGCCACCTGGATGTCGGTATTGCCCTGCACGATCAGCACCGGCATGGTCAAGGCGGCGATGCGCTCCGACGGCACGTACTTGAACCACGAGATCATATAGGGCTGAACGCTCGGGCGGTACAGCGTCAGCAGTGCAGGCGGCACCTGGTCGACCGTCGTGCCGTTTTCAAGCGCTGCCAGGATGCGCTCGCTCTCCTTGTCCAGCTCGGGCGGCAGCTTGCCTGCCAGTTGCTTGCGCAGGACACTGGAGGGACCATCGGCGATGCCGGCGATCGAGACAAACGCCGCGGCGCCGGCCTGTTGGGCCGCCAGCATGCCGATCAGCGAACCCTCGCTGTGCCCGATCACGGCGACAGCGCCGAAGC
Organism: Telluria sp. RT2P19; assembly: GCF_059685725.1. Lineage (NCBI taxonomy): Bacteria > Pseudomonadati > Pseudomonadota > Betaproteobacteria > Burkholderiales > Oxalobacteraceae > Telluria > Telluria sp. RT2P19. The sequence continues at coordinate 92,176 of NZ_JCASIL010000022.1, read as the reverse complement.
GCGGATCGGCTTTCAGCCTGGTGATCCAGGCCGCGGCATCGTCGACATAATGTTCGAAACGCAGTTCGGATTCCGTCGGCCCCGCCGGCAGGCTGGCGCCCACGCCGCGCTTGTCGTAGCGCAGCGAAGCGATGCCCTCCTCCGCCAGCGCCACTGCCAGCATCCTGAGACTGTCGTTACGGCCGGGGACCAGGGGACTGTTGCCGTCGCGATCGGTCGGACCGGAACCGGCGATGATCAGGACCCCTTTCAGGGCTCCCTCCGGCTTGTCGGCGGCGGCGGCCGGCAACTGCAGGGTGCCGGCGATGCGGCCGGTCGGCGTCTCGAGCGCAATGTGTTCTTCGAGCGTCTGCCCCGAAGCGATGCCGGCGGCCAGCAGCAGGGTGGCGACCAGGCTGGCGGCGGCTCTCATGCGCGCTCCGCGGTGATCGTCTTGGGCGAGATGGTCAGGACGGCCAGCCAGCCCAGGAAGGAAAAGCAGCGCTGCAGGCCCACGAAACACAGGAACCAGACCGCCCACTGCGCCGCGCCGTAGCGCAAAGGCGGGAGCCCGGCTGCATGCAGCAACCCGATCGTCGAGATTACCGTGAGAACGCTCACGATCGACACGAACCACCACTTCCTTTCAAGCTTGGACATACCATTCCTTGTTCATTGTTGTTCACGCCGCGACCGGCATGCCGCGCTGCGCCAGGCAAAAACCGTGGATCCGTTCCAGCGCCTTCTCGGTCCCCTCCTGGTCGAGCCCCGCACCGAAGAAGTAGCGGTGGGTCGCGGTCTCGATCTCGATCCGGCCGTGGCCAAAGCCCAACGCATCCCATTTTGCCTCGGGCGTCCAGGCTTCCGGCGCCGGCAGCAGCCGCACCGCGCAGATATCCTCCAGCCGGAACGCCAGCTCGATCGGCGGCAGCTCGCCGTCGCAGGCGATATAAAGCTCGTCCTGGAACACGAAGTTGCGGTACAGCGCCCAGGCGGCCACGCTGACAATGGCCAGCGCGCAGGCGGCGAAGACGACGCCGCCGGGGGACAGGTCGGGCCGCGCGCCGCTCGCCAGGCCGTAGGCCAGCAGACAGACGAAGCAAAAGGACATGCACGCGGCGAAGCCGCGCTTCTGGGTTGGGCAGACGATGTGCAGGACCAGGCTGGCGCTCATTCCTCTTCTTCGAAAACGGTCTTGGTTGTGAAAGATACCATTTCCCGAAGAATGGAATATGCACGGATTCTCTCCGGCGCCTATCCTCCCGGCTCTCCTGCGCCCCCGTGAACCAGCCCGGTTCACCGTCCAGCGGCCCGGAGCGGGCCCGGCGTGAGGCCGGTCCAGCGCCTGAACGAGCGCCGGAAATTGGCCGCGTCATGAAAGCCCCGGTAGTGCGCGACTTCCTCGTTGTCGGCCCGTTCGACCTGGAGCAGCCACAGCGCCACATGGGTCGAGCTCACCCTGGAAGTGGGTGTGGTGGCGCGGCAGCTGGCGCTTGAGGGTCGCCGGGCTGACGCCGAAGCCGGCCGCCGTGCGCTCGAGCGTCGGCGCCATGCGCACATTGGCCAGCAGGCAGTCATACAGTGCGGCGAGGATGCCCGGCGCCCGCGATTGTTCCTGCTCGGCGGCCTGTTGCGCCAGGCGCGCCGCCATCCCGCTGGCGCGCGGCCGTGGCCGGTCGAGCCAGCTCGATGGTGCGCGGCGCATTCCGGGTCGGTGCGTGGACCCGGTGGCCGGCATCGACGGCGCGTCGGAAACAGACGGGCTCGAAGTCAGCCCGGCCAACTCCGGCGGCCCGTTCTCGCGCGGCATGCTGGTGGTGCACGACGGCTTCAAGCGCATGCCGGAAGGCGCCCAGAACTACCAGGCGGTGGCCTGGGACGATATCGCCAGGGCCTTGAAGCTGGATTGATCCGGTCAGGCGCGCCGCAACCCCGGCGCGCCTGCTTCCGGCGCCACCAGGTGGCTGCTCAACCAGCGCGCCACTTCGGCCGCACGCCCCTCTATCTGTCCACCGAACCCCTGGGTCGCCAGCAGCGCGATCCCGTTCGGGTTATTCAGCACGCCCGGCGCCAGCGCCGGGCGACCGCCTGCCGTATCGATGAAGAACGGCTCGAACTCCCCACGCAGCAGCGGCGCCAGCACCAGGTTGTGCGACGACACCAGCACCAGGTCGCGCGCGGCCAGCTGCTCGAGCACCGCGCAGGCGGCCGACACCGATTCCAGGTGATTCGTCCCGCGGAACACTTCGTCGATCAGGCAGATGCCAGGCGGCTGGCCGGCGGCTTCCAGCAATTCGCGGGCACGGCGCAGCTCAGCCATGTACAGGCTCTCGCCGCCCAGCAGCGAATCCTCGTTCTGCATGCTGGCGCGCACCGGCAGCGCCGGCAGGCGGGCCCGCGTGGCGTAGCAAAAGCCGAAGGCGCGCGCGGCGATCGCGTTCAGCCCGACCATGCGCAGGAAGGTGCTCTTGCCCGAGGCATTCTGGCCCGAGATGAAGGCGCTTCTGCCGTCCAATGCCACCGATAGTGGAACCGGCTGCGCCATCAGCGGATGGACGCCGCCTTCCAGCACCAGCGTGCGCGCGTCGCCGCGTTCGGCCCAGCACCAGCACTCCACCGACGCCAGATGCCGCGCCAGGGCCACGTCGACCTCCAGGTTGGCGCAGGCCAGGTAGCGCTCGCGCAGGAAGGCGCGTTGCGCATGCACGATGCGCGCCGTCTTGAAGTAATGCGCCACGTTGGCGGCGGCGAACCAGTCGGCATACTGCCTGGCGCCCGGGATCATGCGCAGGCCCAGCGAGCGCGCGAGGCGCACGTGCAGGCGCTCGCTGGCTGCGCGGGCGTCCACGAAAGGCGCCAGCAGTGCTCCGCCCTGCTTGCCCAGCAGGCTGGTCGTGCGCAGCAGCGCGTGCAGCGCGCGGATGGTGGCGGCCCACGCTTCGAGCGGGCGGTGGTAGCGCATCTGCAGCAGCATCAGGGGAACCAGCGCCGCCAGCGTCAGCATCCATCCCAGCGGCAGCGTGACCAGGGCCGCGAGCGACAGCAGCAGCGCAAGCGGCAGCAGCCATAGCCAGCGCGCCCAGGGCGGGATGGATGGCGCCGCATCCGTAAACAGCAGGCCGGTCACTTCGGCATCGGCATGGCGCAGGATACGCAGGCTGGCGTCGAGCGCTTCCAGGCGTGCCGGGTCGTCCATCAAGGCCTGCAGCCGCGTGCGCTGCGCGCTGCAGGCCGCATCGTCGATGCCGGCGCGCAGGCGCAGGTGCAGCACCTGGCGCCCGAAGATGCTGGCCTGCGGCGCCAGCGTTTCTTCGTACGATTCGAGCAGCAGGTCGCTCCAGGTCTGGTCGTCCAGGCCGGCGGCGCCGCCCTGGCGGTGCAGGCGCGCGACGTCGTCCGGCGTGAAGAAGTAACGCGGTGGTGGTGGCGGGGTGGTGGGCGCGCAGCTGCGCCACAGGTCGTGCAGGCGGTCGAACAACGACAAGGTCTGTCCATCAGAACCGGCGGCGCCGGGTGCCAGTCCAACATAGGGACGGATTTTCCAACTTGCAAGATCGAAAACATTTGCAGAACGAAATTACCCGTGGCGCATGCCCAACAGGAATTCGACAATGTACGTTTCCCAACATACCGTATTCCGAATCGCTGGCACGATCACTTGCGCAAGGCTCCCACCAACAACGACCAAGAAAGGTAGGCCCCGATGAAACGCGTTTCGCTCGCAGCCGCGCTGTGCCTGGTGTTCGGCTGGGCCAACGCCCAGCAAGGCGACGGCACCCTGTTCTCCACCAAGATCAACGTCTGGAAACCCAACAAGGTAGAGGCCACGCCAGAGCGCATCAAGGCGCTCAAGGCGCCGCAAGGCTTCACGGTCGGCGCCTTCGCCACGGGCCTCAAGAATGCACGCATCATCGCGGTGGCGCCGAATGGCGACGTCTACGTGAGCCGGCGCGACCAGGGCGACGTGCTGCTGCTGCGCGACGCCAACGGCGACGGCCGCGCCGACGGCGCGCCGGTCACGGTGGCCAACCGCGCCGGCGCCCACGGCCTGGCGATCCGCGACAACAAGTTCTACCTCGTCACCGTCAAGGAGCTGTTCGTGGCCGACATCAAGTCCGACGGCCGCCTGGGCGAACTGACCATGCTGGCCGGCGACCTGCCCGACGCCGGCCAGCACGCCAACCGTACCATGGCCTTCGGCCCGGACGGCATGCTGTACCTGAGCGTCGGCAGCACCTGCAACACCTGCAATGAAAGCAACCCCGAGAACGCGACCCTGCTGCGCATCTCGCCCGACGGCAAGAGCCGCACCATCTACGCCAGCGGCCTGCGCAACCTGATCGGTTTCGGCTGGCATCCAACCACGGGCGAGCTGTGGGGCTTCGACCACGGGATCGACTTCCTGGGCGACGACGTGCAGCCCGAAGAGATCAACAAGATCGAGCTGGGCAAGCAGTACGGCTGGCCGCACGTGTACGGGGCCGGCGAGATCTACCCGCAAAGCACGCCGCAGGGCGAGATCAGCAAAGCAGAGTGGAAGGCGCGCAGCACGCCGATGGTGCTGGGCTATACCGCCCACGCGGCGCCGATGCAGTGGGTATGGGGCGCCGGCAGCGCCTTCCCGCCTGAATACCAGGACGACGCCTTCGTCACCATGCGCGGCTCGTGGAACCGGGTGCCGGCATCGGGCTACGAGATCGTGCGCGTGCGCTACCAGGACGGCCAGCCGACATCGGTCGAACCCTTCGTCACCGGCTTTTTGACGGACGGCGGCAAGACCCACATCGCGCGCCCGGTCGGCCTGGCGCTGGCCAAGGACGGTGCGCTGCTGATGGCCGACGACGCCAACGGCGTGATCTACCGCGTCGCCTACTCCGGCGCCAAGGCGGCCGCCGCCACGCCGCCGAAGGCGCCGGCCGGCCCCATGGAACAGCAGGCCAATAAAGGCAACAAGGTCCCGCTGGCGAACCAGCGTGCCGAGACCGACGCCAAGGGGAAGCTGAGCGTGTCGTCGTCCAGCTTCACCAGCAACGGCATGATGGACGAGCGCTACACCGAGTATGCGGACGGCGTCTCGCCGGCGCTGTCGTGGAAACCGGTAGCGGGCGCCAAGTCGTACGCCGTCATCATGGAAGACCCGGACGCCAAGCCGGTCACGCCCTTCGTGCACTGGGTGATGTGGAACATCCCGGCCAATATCACCAGCGTGCCGGAAGGCGTGCAGGAGCAGCCGCGCCTGTCCGACCCGGACGGCGTGCTGCAGGGCCGCACCACGCGCGGCGCGCCCGGCTACTATGGTCCCAAGCCGCCGGTCGGCGAGCCGGCGCACCGCTACCACTTCCAGGTCTATGCGCTCGACAAGATGCTCGACGTACCATTCGGCGCCGACCGCGACCAGGTGCTGGCGGCGATGAAGGGCCATGTGCTGGCCAAGGGCGACATCATCGGCAAGTACGGCCAGAAGCAGCAACCGCAGAAGTAGCATGGCGACGCGGACAATCCTGTCCGCGAACGACCGCCCAGGGCCGGACGGACACCGCGGACAGCGGCGTCCGCCGCCCCCTGTCTTATGAATCAATAACTTACACGCTGGCATGGATCGTGCTGTAACGACAGGCAACCCGTCGTTATTGGACACTCCATGATTCGCGATACATCCCAACAAGACGCCGTCGTCGCACCGCCGGCCGGCCACGCACTCAAGCGCCGCGCACTGCTGGCTGGCGGCGCCATCGCCCTGGCCGCCGCCAGCTTCGCCCTGTTCGCCGCCTGGGGCGGCAGCGAGCACTCCGTCTCCGCCAGCCGCGTGCGCATCGCAGAAGTCGGCCGCGGCACCCTGGTGCGCGACGCCGCCGTCAACGGCCGCGTGGTGGCCGCCGTCAGCCCGACCCTGTATTCCACCGCGCCCGCCACCGTCAACCTGAAGGTCGCTGCCGGCGACACCGTGAAAAAGGGCGACGTGCTGGCGGTGCTGGAGTCGCCCGACCTGACCGACGCCCTCAAGCGCGAAGTGTCGACCTACGAGCAGCTCAAGGCCGAGGTGGCGCGCCAGCAGATCCTGGCCAGCAAGCAGAAGCTGCTGGCAAGGCGCGAAGCCGACACCGCCGAGATCGAGCGCTTGTCGGCCCAGCGCACCGTGGAACGCTACGACAGCGTGGGCGTGGTCGGCATCATCGCCAAGATCGATTACCAGAAGGCCCAGGACGCGCTCAACTCGGCAGGCATCCGCGCCAGGCATGCGGCGCAGGCGGCCGCGCTGGAAGGCGACGACGTCCAGCTGGCGATACGCACCAAGACCAACGAGATGGAGCGCGCGCGCCTGTCGATGGCCAATGCCCAGCGTCGCGTCGACGAGCTGACCGTGCGCGCGCCGGTCGATGGCTTCATCGGCACCCTGAACGTCCAGAACCGCATGGTGGTGATGGCCAACGCCCCCTTGATGACGCTGGTCGACCTGTCGCGGCTGGAGGTCGAACTCGAGGTGCCCGAGACCTATGCGGGCGACCTGGGCCTGGGCATGAGCGCCGAGATCACCCTGCCCTCGGGCCGCGCCACCGGCAAGCTGTCGGCGCTGTCGCCCGAGGTGGTCAAGAACCAGGTGCTGGCGCGGGTGCGCTTCGACGGCGAGCAGCCCAAGGGGCTGCGCCAGAGCCAGCGTCTCACGGCGCGCCTGCTGATCGAGGAAAAGCCGAACGTGCTGCTGCTGCCGCGCGGCCCCTTCGTCGAGAACGAAGGCGGCCGCCATGCCTACGTGATGCACGATGGCGTCGCCGTGCGCACGCCGATCCAGCTCGGCGCCACCAGCATCTCGGCGGTCGAGATCCTGTCCGGCCTCAAGCAGGGCGACCAGGTCGTGGTCTCCGGTACCGACGCCTTCAGGAACGCCGAGCGTGTCTCGATCAACCAGTGAATCCACTTCAAGAACATAACCAGACCAAGGAGCAAACCATGTTGCGCATGTCCAACCTGAGCAAGGTGTACCGCACTCACATGATCGAGACTCACGCGCTGCGCGGCTTCGAGATCCAGGTCAAGCCGGGGGAATTCGTGACCGTCACCGGCCCGTCCGGTTCCGGCAAGACCAGCTTTCTCAATATCGCGGGCCTCCTCGAGGAATTCACGTCCGGCGAATACATCCTGGACGGCGTCAACGTGAAGGGGCTCGGCGACGCGGCGCGCTCGCGCCTGCGCAACGAGAAACTCGGTTTCATCTTCCAGGGCTTCAACCTGATCCCCGACCTGAACCTGTTCGACAACGTCGACGTGCCGCTGCGCTACCGCGGCTTCAATGCGCGCGAGCGCAAGGAACGCATCGAGGACGCGCTGTCCAAGGTCGGCCTGGCTTCGCGCATGAAGCACTATCCGGCCGAGCTGTCGGGCGGCCAGCAGCAGCGCGTCGCCATCGCCCGCGCGCTGGCCGGCAGCCCCAAGCTGCTGCTGGCCGATGAACCGACCGGCAACCTGGACACACAGATGGCGCGCGGCGTGATGGAGCTGCTGGAAGAGATCAACGCCGCCGGCACCACCATCCTGATGGTGACCCACGATCCCGAGCTGGCGGTGCGCACCCACCGCAATGTGCACATCATCGACGGCCAGGTGTCCGACCTGGTGCGGCGCGGCCCTTCCTTGGCCGTCGCCTCGAACGGCCAGCCGGCCTGAGGAGCTTTCCATGTTCGGCTACTATTTCACGCTCGGCGTACGCAGCCTGCGCCGCAACCCGGCGCTCACCGCGCTGATGGTGCTGACCCTGGCGATCGGGGTCGCCGCCAGCGTCTCGACGCTTACCATCCTGCACATGATGTCGGGCGATCCGATCCCGTCCAAGAGTGGGCGCCTGTTCGTGCCGCAGTTCGACACCGCCGATCCGGAGGGATATACCCCGGGCGCCGACCCCGACGACATGCAGATGAGTTATCAGGATGCCGCAAACCTGCTGCGTAGCGGCCAGGGCCTGCGACGCACCGCGATGTACGGAGTCCAGCTTCCGATCGAGCCGCCGCGCAAGGACATCTCGGCCTTCCAGGCCAGCGGCCTGGCGCCGACGCGGGATTTCTTTGCCATGTTCGACGTGCCTTTCCTGCACGGCCAAGCCTGGAGCGAGCAGGATGACGCACGTGGAGCCGACGTGGTCGTGCTGGGCCGGGCCATGGCGGAAAAGCTGTTCGGCGATACCAACCCGGTCGGCCAGCGCCTGATGATAATGGGCCACCCTTTCACCGTGGTCGGGGTTGCCGGCACGTGGACGCCGCTGGTGCGCTACTACAAGCTGGTCGGCGGGCGCCATGCCGGCCAGGGCGAAGAGTTCTTCATTCCCTTCGCCAGCGCCATCCGCCACGAAACCACGCATGCCGGCAGCATGAGTTGCAGCGGCCCCCGCGAAAGCGGCCACGCCGCCCTGCTGGCGTCCGAATGCACCTGGATCCAGTTCTGGTTCGAGGCCCGCGCGAGCAGCGACCGTGGCGAACTGCAAGCCTACATCGACAACTATGCCGATGACCAGCGCAAACTGGGCCGGATGCAGCGCAAGGCGCCCAATATGCTCTACGACGTGATGGAATGGATGGAAAAACTCAAGGTCGTCGGCAACGACAGCAAGCTGTCCGCCTGGCTGGCGTTCGCTTTCCTCGTGCTGTGCCTGGTCAATACCATCGGCCTGCTGCTGGCCAAGTTCTCGGTCCGCGCGAGCGAGGTCGGCATTCGCCGCGCACTCGGCGCTTCCCGCCGCGACATCTTCCGGCAATTTCTGGTCGAGACCGGTGTGATCGGCCTTGCCGGCGGCCTGCTTGGCCTGGGGCTGGCCTTCGGCGCGCTGGCCCTGATCGCCATGCAGAGCGCGGGAATGGCGGCCGCCGCGCGCATGGACTTGCAGATGCTGGCCCTGACCTTCCTGATGTCGGTCGCCGCCGCGCTGATCGCCGGCCTGCTGCCGACCTGGCGCGCCTGCCAGGTCACGCCAGCCATCCAGCTCAAATCGCAGTAAACCCGGGAGTCAATCATGGAAATCCGACCCATCCTCGTGGCGCTGCTGCGCAACAAGACCGGCCCGATTCTGGTCGCGCTGCAAGTCGCCCTCAGCCTGGCCATCCTCGCCAATGCGCTGCACATCGTCAACGAGCGCCGCGAGGTCGCCGCCCGCCCCTCGGGCCTGCTCGACGAAGCCGCGACCTTCTACTTCAAGGTGCGCAGCCTGAACAACGATACGCCGGAACAGATGCTGGCCTCCATCAAGCGGCATACCGAGATCCTGGGCGCGGTGCCCGGCGTTGTCGCGGCGGCGCACGTCTCGCAGATGCCGCTGTCGAATAGCGGCAGTACCAGCAGCATGTCGGCGGACGGCGATCCGCAAAAAGAAACCACGGCGGCCGCGATGTACGTCTCGGGCGATTCGCTGGTGCAGGCTTTCGGCCTGCGGCTGGTGGACGGACGCGATTTCCTCCCCGGTGAATTCATCGATGTCAACGAGAAGCAGGAGCGCACGCCGCCCCGCAACCTGATCGTCACGAAGGCGCTGGCCGACCGGATCTGGCCCGGCGCCTCGGCGATCGGCAAGCGGCTGTACTTTGGCACCGGCGCCGCACCGGACGCGACGATCGTGGGCGTGGTCGAGCGTCTCCAGACCCCCCATGTCCAAATCGGCGACCTGGGCGAATACTCCGTGATCGTGCCGGCCCGGCTGTACGGCGAAGCCGGCGCCATCTACGCGGTGCGCACCGAACCAGGCCAGCGCGACCGCGTGATGAAGGATGCCGAGCAGGCGCTGCGCGGATCTTCGGGTACACCGATGATCCTCGAGGCCGCCACTGTCGAAGACGACCGCCAAAAGCGCTACCGCGCCGACCTGGCGCTGTCCTGGATGCTGGTGACGGTCAGCGTGCTGCTGCTGCTGGTGACTTGCAGCGGCATTGTCGGCATGGCCAGCCTGTGGGTGACCCAGCGCCGCAAGCAGATCGGCGTGCGGCGCGCGCTCGGCGCCCGCAAGATCGACATCCTGCGCTACTTCATCGTCGAGAACGTCCTGATCACGAGCGGCGGCGTGTGCGGTGGCGTGCTGCTGGGAGTCGGCCTGAACCAGCTACTGGTGAGCAAGCTGGAAATGACGCGCCTGCCGTTGCCCTACCTGCTCGCCGGCGCCATCCTGTTCTGGGCGATCGGCATCCTGGCCGCCTATGGTCCGGCGTGGCGCGCGGCCAGCACCTCCCCTGCGCTGGCCACCCGCAGTACCTAGGCCGCGCGGGAGAATGCTATGCTGGCGGCCATGCCCACAGTTCTCATCATTGACGACAACGCCGCCGTCGCCATGGCGCTCGATGTGCTGTTCTCGCTGCACGATATCGCGGCGCTGCGCGCGGCCTCGCCCGAGGCGGGCCTGGCCCTTCTCGCCAGCGAGCCGGTCGACCTGGTCATCCAGGACATGAACTTCACGGCCGACACCACGTCGGGCGAGGAAGGCGTGGCGCTGTTTCGCGAGATCCGCTCGCGCCATCCCGACCTGCCCGTGATCCTGCTCACCGCCTGGACCCATCTGGACGCGGCGGTCGACCTGGTCAAGCTTGGCGCCGCCGACTACCTGCAAAAGCCCTGGGACGACGAGCGCCTGCTGGCCACGGTCGGCAACCTGATCGAGCTGGGCCAGGCCAACCGCGCGCTCGGCAGCCGCCTGCAGCGCGAACGCCGCGCCAAGCGCGAGCTCGAGCTGAACTTCGACCTGCGCGGCCTGGTGTGGCAAGACCCCGCCACCGAGCGCGTGCTGCATCTGGCCTGCCAGGTGGCGCGGGCCGACGTGCCGGTGCTGATCACGGGGCCCAACGGCACCGGCAAGGAGCGTATCGCCGAGATCATCAAGGCCAATTCACAGGTGGCCGGCGGACCCTTCGTGGTGCTCAACTGCGGCGCCCTGCCGTCCGAGCTGATCGAGGCCGAGTTGTTCGGCGCCGACGCCGGGGCCTATACCGGCGCCTCGAAGGCGCGCGAAGGCAAGTTCGAAGCGGCCGACGGCGGCACCCTGTTCCTCGACGAGATCGGCAACCTGCCGCTGGCCGGGCAGATGAAGCTGCTGCGGGTGCTCGAGACTGGCCGCTTCGAGCGCCTCGGCTCGAACCGCGAGCGGCAGGTGAAGGTGCGCGTGATCAGCGCCACCAATGCCGATCTCGCGGCGATGATCCGCGCCGGGACCTTCCGCGAAGACCTGTTCTATCGCCTGAACGTGATCGAGTTGCGCCTGCCGCCGCTCGCGAGCCGGCCCGGCGATATCCTGCCGCTGGCGCAATCCTTCCTGGCCCGCGGCAAGGCGCTGCACCCCTCGGCCGAGGCGGCCCTGCTGGCCCATCCCTGGCCCGGCAACGTGCGCGAGCTGAAGAACGTGATGGCGCGCGCCAACCTGCTTTCCAGCGGCGACACCATCAAGGTGGCTGACCTCGGCCTGCCGGTGGCCAGCCTGCCGGTCCAGGATGTGGAACCCGACCGCGACGCCATCGTGGGCGCGCTGGCGCGCGCCGGCGGCGTGGTGGCGCAGGCGGCGAACGAACTCGGGCTGTCGCGCCAGGCGCTGTACCGTCGCATGGAACGGCTCGGGATCGAACGTCCATGACTGCATTCATGAGCGAATGCCCATGAGCCAGGCCTCGGCCCGGGCCAGGTTTTCGCTGGTCACGCGCCTGTCGGCGCTGGTCGGCACCTTGCTCGTGCTCGGCATGCTGGCCGTCCTCGGCCTCGACGCCCTGTTCCCCGGCCGCCCGCTGCTGGTGGCGGCCCTGTGCCTGATCGGGCTGCTGCCGGTAGCGATCATCACCCTGCGTGCGCAGGTCCAGCCCATCCTGTCGCTGTTTCGTGCGCTCGAAGGCACGGTGGACAGCTACCGCGACGGCGACTTTTCGTTCAGCCTGCATTGGCCGCAGAATGACGAGTTGAGCGACCTGATCGCGGCCCACAACCGTCTCGGCGCCGTGCTGCGCGAGCAGCGCCTGGGCCTGGCCCAGCGCGAACTGCTGCTCGACTCGATGGTGCAGAACACGCCGGTGGCAATGCTGCTGGTGGCCGACTCCGCGGCCCATGCCGGTGTCATCGTGCATGCGAACGTCGCGGCGCGCCAGTTGCTGGCGCATGGCCGCAAGCTCGAAGGCCATGCGCTGCGCGCGGTGCTCGACGAGGCCGCGCCGGCCCTGCGCGAAGCGCTGGCGCGCGGGGGCGACGGCCTGTTCAGCGCCGGCGAGGGCGAGGACGAAGAGGTCTACCACCTGGCACGCAGCACCTTCAACCTGAACGGACGCCGCCACGAACTGCTGCTGCTGCGCCAGTTGACGGTCGAACTGCGGCGCCAGGAGGTGCAGACCTGGAAGAAGGTGATCCGCGTGATCAGCCATGAACTCAACAACTCGCTGGCGCCGCTCGCCTCGCTCGCCCATTCCGGCGCCGAGCTGGTACGGCGCGGACAGGTCGAGCGCCTGCCGCAGATCCTGCAGACCATCGGCGAACGCACCCGCCACCTGGAGAGCTTCATCCTCGGGTATGCGCGCTTCGCCAAGCTGCCGGCGCCGCGCCTGGAAGTCTGTCCCTGGCCCGGCCTGGTCGCACGCCTGGCGGGCCAGGTCGATTTCTCGGTCGAGGGCGAATTGCCGCCCGAACCAGCCTCGGTCGACCCCGCCCAGCTGGAACAGGCGCTCCTGAACCTGCTCAAGAACGCGCACGAATCCGGGTCGGAGCCGGACGCGGTGCAGTTGCAGGTGCGGCGCGTGCAAGACCAGCTGCGCATCGACGTGCTCGATCGCGGCAGCGGCATGAGCGAAGCGGTACTGACCCAGGCCCTGGTGCCGTTCTACTCGACCAAGCGCAGCGGCACCGGCCTGGGGCTGGCGCTGGCGCGCGAGATCGCCGAGGCCCATGGCGGCCGCATCCTGCTGGCCAACCGCGACGGCGGCGGCCTGGCGGTGACGCTGATCCTGCCGGTCCTTCCCGCGCCTTCTACCTCCGCCTGACAGGACATCATGCTGACCGTCGTCGGCAAGGCCACCTCGATCAAGGTGCGCAAGGTACTGTGGACCTGCACCGGCCTCGGATTACCGTTCGTGCGCGCAGCGTGGCAGGGCAGCCACGCGGCGCTGAAGCCGAACCGCATGGTCCCGGTGCTGGTCGGCGACGGCTTCGTGCTGTGGGAGTCGAATACCATCTGCTGCCACCTGTGCGAGCATCACGGCGGCCATTCGCTATTGCCGCCCGACTATCCGCACGTGGCGGCCTGGTATGCGCGCCTTGGCGCCCGCCCCGGCTTCGCCGCATGGTGCGGCAACGGCGTGGCTTGATGGCCAAGGCGGCGCCCGCTCTCTGGTAAGATCGGCTTTGTTCCCCGTCCGCTCCCGCCATGCCGCCGTCCATCATCGATCCCCGCTTCGCCCAGCCCGGGCATCCGCCCGCCACCATCGACGAATTCGAGGGCGTGCGCTTCCTGCACCTCGGCACATCCTGGGTCCAGGGGGCAATGCGCATCGCGAAGCCGGACGCGATCGAGCTTGAATACGTGCAGATGATGATGATGTGGACGCTGTTCCAGCGAACGCCGTGCCATATCGCGCAACTGGGGCTGGGCAGCGCCGCGCTGACCAAGTTCTGCTACCAGCGCTTTCCCGATGCGCGTGTCACGGCGGTCGAACTCAATCCTAACGTGATCGCTATCTGCCGCGCGCTCTTTGGCTTGCCGGACGACGACGCCCGCCTGGAAGTGCGCGAGATGAATGCGCTCGACTTCGTGCTCGACCCGGCCAACCACCGCACGCTCGACGTGCTGCAGGTCGACCTGTACGACCAGGACGCGCGCGGCCCGGTCCTCGATTCGCTCGAGTTCTACCAGGGCTGCTACGACAGCCTTGCGCCGGGGGGCGTCATGACCGCGAATGTGTTCGGCGACTTCGGCAACTACGACAAGAATTTCCTGCACATGGAGCAGGTCTTCGACGCCGTCGCCTGGCTGCCCGAGGTGCACGATGCGAACGTGGTGGTGCTGGCCTTCAAGGATGCCCCCGAGATCGACTTCTCGGTGCTGTACGAACGCGCTGGCGAGATCAAGCGGCGCCTGAACCTGCCGGCCAAGAACTGGGTCAACGGCCTGAAAGAGTGGATGCGCGACCACGCGTAAGCATATGACGGGGCTTGGGCGGGCGGCGTCCTGCAGGCTGGTCGGTCACGCCCAGCTCGGACGCCGGCACCGGCGCGCCGAGCAGCGCGAACACCGTACCGCAAGGTTCACGCTCCAGCGCCAGCACCGGGAATACCCGCTCCAGGTTGGCATACTTGGCCCAGGCGCCGGCGCCGCGCGATTGGCTCGGCGGGATCGACATCGCGGCATAGCCGCGCGCGCCTTCCTCGACCGCCGCGATGCTGCGCACGCGGGCAGCCTGCGCTTCTCTGTCGGCCTCGGTACCGTCATCGGCATGGGAGCAGCGCACCCGCAGCTGTGCCCCGGGCAGCGGATGGTCGTGGACCTTCTGGTTGGGGGCGTGCCAGAGCTGCATCAGTACGATGCCGTTCGGCCCATGGGCGTCCCATGCACGCTCCAGGCTGCCGTGGTGCTGCAGGCCGTAGCGCCTGCATAGCTGGGTGATATTCATGCTAGTCGTTCCGTTGCCGTTGGCGCCGCTCGCGACTGCGGCGGGCGGCGGGATCCTGCATGGCGCGCAGCAGGATCTCGCGTGAGACATCGCAGCTCTCGAGGTACATCAGGCCAGCCGAGACGCTGCGCGTCTCGGCCAGGAACAACGCATATTCGGTAGCGAGCGCCGACCGCTCGTCGATTCGTCGTTGGATCATGATGTGGCTGCCTACGAAATGCGGCGAAAGCGCCGACTTGTTTCCATGCTAAAGCGACTCGACAGCCCGCCACGGGGAATCTTGTTAGAGAACGTAACAATCGCGCATGCATCTACTCATAAGATTTCCCATAAAAAATTTCCTTATTCTCAAAGCATTATCCAATACTCATGAACCGGGCATGAGCGAGAATAGACTGTATCTTTTGCGATACGACTACGCAAAAATTCACCTTCGTATTTACTTACTTCGACTGCTTGGTATTTCTTGCTGGTATCCCATTGCTAACATCAAATGACATCCGGATGACGGATGACATGACAACACTCACTGCAGGGGTACAGATGACCAAGAGGATGACAAAGAATATATTGCCGCGACGCGCCCTGCTGGCGTCGGCACTGATGGCGGCGCTGGCGCCCGCGGCCGCTCAGCAGGCCGACGACAGCATGTCGCAAGTCGTGGTGCTCGGCTCGCGCACCCAGGCCAAGACGGCGCTCGATACCGCGGTCCCGGTAGGCCTCATCAACAGCAAGGACCTCCAGTCGGCCGGCACGCTCGAGCTGGGCAAGGTGCTGCAAGACCTGGACCCGTCGTTCAACTTCACGTCCACCTTCGTGAGCGACGGCACCGACATCATCCGCCCCGCCACCCTGCGCGGCCTGGGTCCGGACCAGCTGCTGGTGCTCATCAACGGCAAGCGCCGCCACCAGCAGGCCCTGGTCAACGTGCAGCAGACGATCGGCCGCGGCTCGGCCGGCACCGACATCAATGCGATCCCGCTGTCGGCGATCCAGTCGATCGAGGTGCTGCGCGACGGCGCCGCGGCGCAGTACGGCTCGGACGCCATCGCGGGCGTGATCAACATCATCCTCAAGAAGGGCGCCGGTAACGGCACCCTGAGCGCCAGCGCCGGCACCACCGACGAAGGCGACGGCGACACCTACTCGGCCAGCGCCAACCGCGGCTTCGCGCTGGGCCAGGACGGCGGCTACCTGAACCTGTCGGTCGAGGCGCGCAAGCGCGACGAGACCAACCGCGCGGGCCCGGACACCCTGCGCGTCAACCCGCCGCGCGTGACCCAGCGCCTGGGCGACAGCAACGCCAAGGACTACTATCTGTGGATGAATTCGGCCATCCCGATGGGCGGCGGGGAACTGTATGCCTTTGGCGGCGCCTCCAAGCGCAAGGGCGATTCGGGCGGCTTCTTCCGTCCGGCGGAGGATTCACGCAACGTGCCCGCGGTCTATCCGAATGGCTTCCTGCCGAATATCGTGACCACCGTGCAGGATGCCTCGCTCGCCGTCGGCTACCGCCATGACCTGGCCAACAGCTGGAGCGCGGACGTGAGCGTCAACCACGGCCGCAGCCAGCTCAAGTTCCACGAACGGAACTCGATCAACGTCAGCTACTGGTACGAGAACGGCGAGTCGCCCACATCCGCCGACACCGGCACGCTCAAGTACGAGCAGACCACCTTCAACCTCGACTTCAAGGGCCCGGTCAACCTGCTGGGCGGCGAGCTGTTCGTCGCTACCGGCTTTGAATGGCGGCGTGACAATTACGAGATCGAGGCCGGCGACCCGGTGTCGTACCAGTATGGCCGCACCAATAACCCTTTGATCCGCATCCTCGACCAGAACGGCGGCATCGCGGCGTCCGGCATACAGGGCTTCCCCGGCTATACCCCGGCGACCGCGGTCGACGAGGGCCGCCATAACACGGCCTATTACCTCGACCTCGAGCGCACGTTCGGCGACAACGTCACGCTCGGCGCCGCGGCGCGCCACGAGCGCTACTCGGACTTCGGCAACACTACCATCGGCAAACTGAGCCTGCGCTGGGACCCGAGCCGCACGGTCGGTATCCGCGGCAGCGCGTCCACCGGATTCCGGGCGCCGGGCGTGCAGCAGAAGTTCTACAGCTCGGTCTCGACCAACCTGAACGCGGCCGGTGTGCTGACCGAAACCCTCACCGCGCGCGAGGACAGCGCAGTCACCCGCGCCTTCGGCATCGCGCCGCTGCAGGAAGAAACCTCGAAGAGCGCCAGCATCGGCATGATCCTGCGCCCGACCCAAGGCTTCTCGCTGACGGCCGACGTATATCGCACCAGGATCGACGACCGCATCGTCTTCTCCAGCAATATCGCGCCGGAGTCCGGCCCCTGCCCGACCCCGGCCGCGTGCCCGATCCGATCCATCCTCGACCCGCTGCGCGTAGGGCAGGCCCAGTTCTTCACCAATGCGATCGACACCACCACCACCGGCTTGGACCTGGTGGCGCAGCAGACCATCCGCGGCCAGGGTTCGACCCTGGTGCTCTCGGGCCAGCTGGGCTTCAACAAGACCGAAGTCGACGATCGCCACTCGCAGTCGCCGGTGCTCACCGGTGCGCAGCTGTTCGACGACGCTCAGGTGACGCTGATCGAGCGCGGCCAGCCGCGCAAGCACCACGTGGTGTCGGCCGACTACACGACCGGGCCGTGGAACGTGACGGCGCGCGCCAACTACTTTGGCGAGGTGCAGGGACAAGGGTTCACGGCGCCGTTCGTCCAGACCTGGGAAGCGAAGTGGATCGTCGACCTGACCGGCCGCTATGCCTTCGACAAGAACCTGTCGCTGTCGGCCGGCGTGAACAACCTGTTCGACACCTACCCGACGCGCTGGGATCCGGTGCGCGCGGCGCCGTTCCCGCAGATGGGGTTCACGCATTGCTGGGAGACTTGCCCGTTCGGGATGAACGGACGCTCGGCGTATGTGAAGGCGGACTACACCTTCTGACGTGATGCAAAAGGGCCCGGGCGCGCTGGCGGATCAGGAACCGAGCAGCGTGAACCCGGCCCAGTAATAGGGGTGGCCATAGGCGGGCCGCGAGGCCGGTTCGTCGACCGCCTTCAAGCCGCGCGCGTGCGTGGTGCGTGCGCCACCTTCCGGCGCCGCACGGCGGATCTGGCGCAACTGGGCCGTGCGCAGCGCCTCCGGCTTGCCGGCGCCGCGTCCCAGCGTCCGGTAGAAGTCGGTCATCAGCGTGGCGGTGGAGCGGTCCGGGACGCGCCACAGGCTGGCCAGCACATGGCGCGCGCCGCGCGCGCGGGCCAGCCACGCAAGACCCGCCAGTTCGCGGCCGGTGGCGTCGATGCCGGCCGGCACCGCCGTTTCGCAGGCCGACAACGTCAGCAGGTCCAGGCCGGCAAAGCGAAAGCGCGCCTGCGCCAGTTCCGCCAGGCTCAGTTGCTGCCCCTGGCCCAGCACCAGGTAGGAGCCGTCGTCGCGCCCCGGACGCAGCACGAAGTGGCTGGCGATATGCACCATGCTGCTACGCTGCAGGGCGCGCTCGAGGGCGGCGGCGGTAAAACCGGCATCGAGGTAAGTATGGCTGGGTATCCCGCCCTCCCCGCCGATCGCGCCGACCGCCTGCAGCTCGCGCGCCACGAACGGCAGGGCCGGCAAGTCGCCGCTGGCCTGGCTTTGCCCGAACAGGGCGACCGACCGTGGCCGCGGGGCGACCGGCTGCTTGAGCACGCCGCCGTGCGTGTCGATGTCGGCGCTGCCCGCCACCTGCAGCGGCAGGCGCTCGACCAGCCACTGGCGGCCATCGTGCAGCATGGCGAATGGCAGGTAGCGCAGCACGCCGTTCAGCGACAGCGTCAGGCTGCGCGCGCGGGAAAGCTCCGGCAGCACGGGATCGAGCAATTGGCGGAACAGGCGCTGGGCCTGCGCACGTGGATCACGGCCGGGATTTTGCGCCAGGCTGCGCAGCAGGGCGATGTCGCGCACCAGACCCGACTCGTCGACGTCCAGCGTCACCACGCGGGCGATGCTGCCATGCTGGACCACGAGGCGAATGCGCTGTTCGCCGACCAGGTAAGTCAGGTGCAGGCGGCCCGGCGCCAGCGTGGCCAGTCCTGTGCCTGCGCGCTGCTCGATGCCTGCCGCGGCGCCGGCGGGCTGCACCGCGGGCGGCTCTCCCTGCGCACTCCACTCCCGGGTCGCCTGGTCCAGTACGCCCTGCATGGCCGCCTGCGCCGCCGCCAGTGCGGCCTCCCCGTCGGCGTTGCCCTGCGCCTGGCGCGCCCGCGCCCCGGCCAGCGTTTGCGCGGCCTGCTCGAGCGTGCGTACGCGCAGTGCGAACTGGCGCCCCGGCGCTTCGTCGATACCGTCGAAACGCAGGCGCGCGATACGGACATCCTCGCCGCCGTCGGTAGCGACGATATCGTCGGTAGCGGCGGTGGCGGCGGTAGCGGCGCCGCGCACCAGGTCATGGAATTCATTGTGCTCCACCATCGCCAGCACGCGCTCGGCCTCGCCGATGCGGCGCCGGTCGAGCAGCTGGTCGACCAGCCGCTGGTAGGCCTCCTTCTTCAACTGGACGAAGCTGTGCTGCTGCTCGACCGGCAAGCCGGTCGTGTTTTCGCGGGCCGCCTGCAAGGCGTTCACAGCCACTTTGCCGAGGAACACGGCGTGCGCCCCTTGATCGAGTTCGCTCAACTGGGCGGCGGCGCGGGCCTGCAGCAGCGTGGAGCGATTGGCCAGTCCGATCGCCATGGCGCGGGCGCCGTGCACGCGCGCCAGCGCCCGGTCGGGGCCGCGCGCGTGAAGCGCGGCGGCATCGAGCAGCGCGCTGGCGTAAGCGGGATGGGACAGGCCGCGCTGCGCGCCCACCTGCTGCGCGAGCGCGCTGCTGCGCGCGGCCAGCGCGGCCAGGTCGGCGGCGTCGGTGCCGGCCCGCTCGGCGCGTACCGCGTCCTGCGCCAGCGCGATGTCGAGTTGCCCGTTGGCGCCCGGATCGGGCAAGGCCGCCACCCGCCGGGCCAAGTCGGCGAGGACGCTTTCGGCCTGCGCCAGCCGGCCCAATGCGCGCAGCGCCTGCGCAGCCAGCATGATGGCGCTGCGCTCGTCGCCGTCCAGCTCACCATGGCCGCGCGCCAATGCGGCGGCGCGTTCGGATTGCGCCAGCGCCTCGTCCGCCTGGCCCAGCGCCAGCAGCGCCCTGGCATGGTCGAGCTGGTGCGCGACGCACGAGGCGGCGACGCCACCCGGGATGGCCAGGCAAGCTTTCAGCGCCGCCTGCGCCGCGGCCGCCGAGCGGCCGAGACGGTTGTTGGCCAGCTGGGTCTTGGCGACGTCCTGCCAGGCATTCACGGTCTGGGCGTGGTGCTCGCCCAGCGCCGCGCGGCGGATGCGCAACACCTGTTCGGCCTCGCCGGCCGCCTGCGCGGTCTCGCCCAGGCGTAGGTGAATGCGCGCCACGCGCGCCAGCGCGTAGCTGGTGTCCACCGCATCGGGACCGAGGCGCCGTACCGCACTGGCCAGTCCCAGCTCGGCAAAGCGCAGGGCTTCGGCGTCGTTGCCGGCCTGGGTATGCCAGGTAGCCAGATCCTGCGTGCTGGTCTGGGTTTCGGTGCGGTCCTGGCCGAACGCCGCCAGCCGGATCCGGTAGGCGCGCTCCAGGTAGTGGTAGGACTCCTGCATCTTGCCTTGCCCGAGCAGCAAGGCGCCGACATCGCGCATGCCCCAGGCGTGGTCGGTGCTGTCGGTGCCGGACGTACCTTCCCAGATGTCCATGGCCTCGCGTGCATACGGCAGGCCGCGCGCGTAGTCGCGCGTGACCAGGGCGATGCCGGACATATTCGACAGGCTGGTGCCGTAGGAACTGGCCTTGGTGCCGATCAGCCGTCCCTTGGCCTGCAGCGCCTTCTCGCCCCACGCCCAGGCCAGGTCGTAGCGGCTCCACTGGCGGTACAGATACATCAGCTCGGCCGGGTAATACATGGCCTCTCGGTCTGGATCGCCGGGATGCGGGGCGGTGCCGAGCTGCTGGCGCAGGGCCCACCCTTCGAGCAGGGCCGACTCGCTTTCGGTATAGCGGTGCACATGATGCAGTGTCTTGCCATACCTGAGCAGGCTGGCCGAGATGCCCTGCTGGTCACGGGCCGCACGGCACAGGCGCAGCGCCTGTTCGTACGACGCGATCGCTTCCGGGTAGCGCTCTTTGTCGAACGCCTGTTCGCCCAAGTCGATCAGCGCATCGGCCGCCGGCTGGCAGCTGCCGGCGTCGGCCGGCGCTGCCAGCGCCGCCTGTGCCGGCAATGCGCCCGCCGCCATGCACAGCCAGCCGGCCAATGCGAGCGTGGACAAGGTGGCGCCGCAGCGCGGGCGCCGCCTCATTGCCGGGCTCCCGGCGCCACTTGCCAGCTGATGCGCGCCACCTGCGCCTGCTCTGGAAGATGGCGGCTTGCATGGAGCGCGCCGCGTTGATTCTCATCCGCCGTGTTCGCACGCAGGGCGTCGAACAGGGCGAACCGGCGCGGCATTGCGTCATTGGCGGCCGGCGCGGCCACCAGCACCAGCCATTCCGGCGCACCGGCGGCGCCCTGGACCGTGACCTCGAATTCGCGTTCGAAGCGGCCCGCCTCCGACTCGAGCGCAGACGGCAGCCGGTTGCTGTCGCCTTCATGACGGGGAAACACGCGGGTGGCCGGCCCAACCAGCGGCAGGTGCACGATGCCGGCGTCGACCGAGCTTGCGCCACCATTCTCGACGATCACGCGCAGGCGCGTGCCGGGCGCCAGCTGCCCCAGGTCGCGGTCGACGAACGGCAGGCTGAGGTGATGGCCAAGGCCAGCCCGGCCGGGCGCCCTGATCTCGATGCGTGCCCGCAGCAGCGGGGCCGCTGCCGCCGTCGACGGCAGCGCCAGCACGGCGCCGACGACGGCGGCGCGCTCACGCAGGGCGGGCAATTCGTCGTCGCGCACGCGCAGACGGACTGCGCCGAGGCCGGGCAGGGACAGCCCGATCGTGCTGGCGCCACGACGCCGCTCCAGCACCGTCAGCGCCGGCGCTGCCCCAGGCAGGCGCCTGGCCCATCCCGGGCCCGCGGCGGAGTCGCCCAGCGGCGCCAGCCGCGCTTCGTTCCAACCGGTTTCGGTCACGCGCCAGGCGCCGGCCCCGCGCTGCAGGACGTCGTCCACCCGCAGGCCGTCGAGGCGGCCATAGGGCACGTACCAGCCGCGTTCATCCTGGCGTACCGGCCACAATGCCGGCACCTCGCCGGCCGTCCACAGCGCCTGTTCCAGTGCGCCGGCGTACACCGGCGAAGGGCGCGCACTGGCTGGCAGCTGGCGCGCGTCGAGCTGCTGGCGGTAGTAAGCGCTGGTGAGGCTGGCCCATGCCAGGTAGCTGGTCGGATTGTCGCGCAGGCCGGCGATCAGGGCACGCGTGAAAATGCCGCGCGCCTGGCCGGGATAATCGCTGGCGAGCGCCTCGGCGCTGCGCTGCTGCGGTTCGGCGGCGAAGAAGCCGATGAACAGCGGCCGCTCGCGCGGACTCGCCGCCGGCTCCGGCGTTGGCGCCTTCAGCAAGGTCGCGGACGCGGGCCGCCGCGCCAGGCTGGGCGAGCCTGATGTCCCGACGAAGGCGGCGCTGGACAGGCCGCGCCAGGCCAGGCCGGCGTCGCCGCGGGTGCTGCCGGCCGCATGGCAGCTGTCGAACATCGCCACGACCTGGACACCGCGCGCCGCGAGGGCGTCGATTGCCCGGCCGATATCGGCGCTGCTGACGGTGCCGGCGAGCTGGCGGCTGCGGGCATCGATCCGGGCATCCTGCGCCAGCAGCTGCACCTGCTGTCCGGACGGCGTCTGCCACAGGCTCGGGCGGCCCGGCATCAAGAGCCCGTGGCCGGACCAGTAGATGACCAGCACGTCGTCCGGCTGCAGGGTTGCGCCATAGCGCGCCAGCTGGGCCAGGACGGCGGCGCGGGTCGGCGCCGCCGCGCCATCGACGCCATCGGCCAGGCTGACGATGCGTGCTGCCGCGAAGCCTTGCGCCTGCAACGCCTTGCGCATGGCCGGCACGTCGTGGCGTGGCCCGCCCAGCCAGGCGCTGCGCGGCAGCGCAGGCGGACTCGACACCCCGACCAGCAACGCGTGCCGCTCGGCCGCCCCGGCCGGCATGCCGACGGCGCCCGCCAGCCATAGTGCAATGAGCCAGCGGCGCATCAGGGGGGCGGGAGTGGTGACCATGAGAAAGATTATGAACAGCCGATCGGGTTCTGTCGACCAGATCGACGCAAACCATGCACCGTGAATATTTTTGGAAAATCCGGAAAATAATCCCGCCCGGTGCGTTCTGGTCAACGAATAACACAGCAACAGGCTGCGCTCGCAGACCTGAAAACCGACACTGGGAGAACCACCATCATGAACCATCGCGGCAAGATTTTGCGAGACACCAACGCCGGCCCCGGCCTGCTCAGCAGCGGCGGCAACCAGCATCCATTCACCCTGGAGACGCACTGGAAATCCGACCTGCCGCCGAAGGTCGGCATGGTGGTCGACGTGGCGCTCGATGGCGCCGGCAGCCTGGCCGCGGTGATGCCGGTGGCCGACTCCCAGCTCGCCAAGGAGCAGGCCGAACTGGCCATGCAGGCTGCCAAGGCCAAGGGCGGCGCACTCGCGGCGGGCCTGACGGCGCGCTTCGGCCTGCCGACCCTGGTGTCGATTGCCGCGCTGGCGGCGGGCTGGTTCGTCCTGAACACCATCGCGGTCCAGCTGTCGGCCCAATACGGCGTCGGCATGTCGTTCTGGAAGCTGCTGGGCGTGCTCAATTCGCCGGCCGGGCTGATGGGTGGGCTCAGCGGCGGCGGCGCCAGCAGCGGCATCTACGGCATCCTGTGCATCGTGGCCCTGCTCGCGCCCCTGCTGCCGCAATTCTGGAGCGACAAGCGCGCGCATCTCGGCGGCATGCTGCCGTTGGCCTTCATGCTGCTGGTGGCGCTGATGTTCTACTTCGGCATCAATGACAGCGTGAAGCAGGCGCAGGGCGCGGCCAGCATCTTCGGCGGCGAACAGGCCGCGCGCATGGCCGAAAGCGTCAGCAGCATGATGCTGCGCGAAGCCATGCGCGCCATTTCCTTCGGCGCCGGCGCCTACCTGTCGCTGCTCGCCGGTCTCTACCTGGCCGGCCGCGGCCTCATGAAATTCCTGGCCGCCAAGGCCTGAACCAACCCGACCATTCTGACCGAGGAACATCATGTCCCACCACCCACATTCGCTCGTTCGTCGTCCACTCGCCAGCGTGCTGGCGCTGGCCCTGCTGGCCGGCCTCGCCGGCTGCAAGGACAAGGCGCCGGCCGATGCGGCCGCGGCGCCGAACCTGGCCGACGCCACCCAGCCGGCCGTCATGGCCGAACAAGCCAAGGAAGAAGCCAAGAAGCAGGCGCTCGCCAACCTGCCGAAGGGCGATCCCAATACCCCGGCCAGCAACTACGTCGAACTCGACAGCGGCAACCAGATCATGTTCGCCTACCTGGGCACCGCCGGCATGCCGATCGATTACAACGAAGTGGCCAACACCTATTCACGCGACTACCGCTCGGCTTCGGACGAATTCATGAAGAACGACCTGCTCAAGGCGCTCAGGGTCAAGATCGACGCCGGCGTGGCGCAGGCGGCGCAGCAGCGCTATGTGAAGCTCGAGATCGCCGACTCGATCCAGAAATACGATTTCGAGCAAAAGGGCTTCCCGCTCGATTCCTCGGTCTGGGAAAAAGGCTCGTACCGCTATTTCGGCGACAACAGCAACTACAAGATCGGCTTCAACAACGGCGCCGACTTCCGCTACCTGAGCGTTCCGGACGAAGCCAAGGCGCGCGTGATCGAGGGCTTGCGCAGCAAGTACGAGTCGCCGCGCACGGTGGTGTACGGCTATGTGCAGGACGCCGACGTCAGCTCGAAAGTGGTGCTGGCCCAGATCCTCAAGGTCGAACTGGTCGACCGCAGGGGCAACGTTCTCGCCAGCCAGAACGCGCAATAAAAACCTGTCCCGGGGGCGGCGTGCCGCCCCCGCTGTTCATTCTGCTTCTCATCCAAACGACAAGATTCAAGACCATGAAAAAATCCATTCCGACCCTCGCCTGCCTGTCCAGCCTGGCCCTGCTGACTGCCTGCACCACGGTGCAACCCAACACCATCCGCGAAGTCAATGACAGCCATGTCAGGCAATGCAGGCTGGCCGGCCCGGTCCAGGGTTCCGACGCCATCTTCGTCGGCCTGAGCGCGGCCATCGGCTCCAAGAACGCCAAAGCGAAAGCCATGAACGAAGCCGTGCGGCTCCAGGCGACCGACGTGGTCTGGTCGCAACAGGGCACCAGCATGACCAACGAATGGGTGGGCAAGGCCTACGTCTGCAAGTAAGGCCTTGCCGGTTCAGCGCCGTTCGCGCCACCACAGCAGCAGCATCGCGGCGGCGAACGCCAGCGCGAACGGCCAGGCCGGCATGGGACGTGTCGGCCCGTCTTCCCCTTGCACCGGCGTACGCGCGGCATAACGCGCCGTCGCATCGCGCTTTTGCATCGCCTGCCATTGCGGCCAGTCACCCGCGGCGTACACATACACGGCGTGCGCCCCAGCCTTGCTGTCGTTTATTTCCAGCCAACCGGATTGTTGCGGCCACAGCGCAACGCATGACGCGTCGGCCTGGTCCGCGCGCGCCTGCCAGCGCATGGCTTGCTTGCGTTGCGGGAAAGCGACCTCGCCGCCGACGCCGCGTGCGCATACTTCCAGGCGCTGGCCGGGCAGCGGCATCTCGCGCGGGGCCAGCCATTCGCTCTCCTGGCGGCGCTCGACGCCGGCGCGGTCGAGCACACCCTGCCACCACAACGCCAGCGCGCGCGGTTCGGCGATCGCATGACGGTGCCATTCGGTCACCCCCAGCCAGGCGATGCGTCCCTTCTGCCAGTCGCGGGTCCAGACCATGTTCTCGGAACCGCGCCACGGGCCAGCGTCGCGCGCCGCCGGCAGCAACGGCGCCAGCGGCATTTCCAGCGGAGCCGCCAGCTTGCCGCCCAGCGGCTGTACGCGCAGCGGCAGTTGCAGGGTGCGCGACCAGATCCCCGGATCGTTCGCATTCCCTCCCAGCACCAGCAGCGGCATGCCGTCGGCTACGCGTTTCAGCAGTGCGCTGCGTTCGGCGCCGCCCATGCGCTCGAACCAGGCGGCGTCGATCACCATCAGATTCGGGGCCGTCATTTCCTCGCGCGGCGCCTCGGTGCGGGTGATGGCGCGGCCCAGCGTGACCCGCCAGTCGAGCAGCGCACCGCTGCCAGCCATCAGGTCATTGAGCACGCGCAGGTCGAACGATGGCGCGCCGAAACGGCCCACCACCTGCAGCAGCGCCGGTGCGTGCACGGTGAACGGCACCGGGCCTTCGGCGATCACCTTGTCGTCGGCGCCCAGCAGGCGCGCCTTGAGCACGAGGCGTTCGGCCACCGGCGGCATCCATGCGACCGTGAGCGTACCCGCGCCGCTTGCCTGGGCGATGGGTTGGCCGTTCTCGGCCAGCAGCTCCAGGCGCGCCTCGGTCTGGTCGTCACGCTCGACGCGCAGGATGAACTGGCGGCCCAGCGCGACCTGGCTCGGGAACGCCAGGCGCAGCGCGCCGTCCTTCGGGGCTTGCCAGTCGAGCGGCAGGGCCGGCAAGTCGTTCCATGCGGCCGCACGCAGGCCGTCGCCTTCCAGTCTGAAGGCGTTCACGCCCTCGAGCGACAGCGGCGCCGCCGCCGGGTCGATGGCCAGCGTGCGGCCGGCTTCGCCCGGCACGCGCAGGTCGGCGGCGAGCAGGACCAGGGCGATGGCGGCGACGACCACCAGCAGCGATTCGAGCCATTGGCGCCCGCGCAGGTACAGCAAGGCGCTGACGGTACCCGCCAGGGCGATGACGGCGATGGTCAAGGTCTGGTTCATGGCTGGCCCGCCTCGCGCCAGTTGCGTGCAAACGGCGTCTCGACTGTCGACGTGGCCTGCAGCAGCACCTGGCCCTCGCCGGCGCCGCTGCGCAGCCAGGCGCGCAGTACGGGACGGCAGGCGATGCAGCCGTCGGCCACGTCCTGGATCGCGCGCTGGGCGGCCAGGCGCTGCTCGTCGTCCTTTATGCGCGTGCGGACCCAGTCGTTGGCGGTGCGCATCCACAGGGCCGGCAGCGGGGCCTGGCCGGACAGGGCGCCGACCAGCGTACGCAGTTCTTCCGGTAGCGGAGCATCCTGGCCGGCCTGTTCGCGGCGGTAGCTGGCGGCGCCCGCCATCTCACCCGTCATGCGCTTTTCTTCCATGATCGGCGGCGGAGTAAAAGCGGTCTTGTGCAGGTAGATGCGCTCGGCCTGCTGCAATTCCTTGATCGCTTCGAGCGCCTTGTGCTCGGGCGGCAGCGCGGTCTTGGGCGAAATGGCGCGCAGCGACTTTTCGGCATCCCACATCGCGACCAGCGCGCGGCGCAGCACCTTCTTGGTGCCCTCGTCGTACATCGTCGCGTTCTCGGCCTCGTCGTGGGCGTGTCCGTAGGTTTCCAGGATGTGCTGGGTTTCGTTGACGATGGCGCTCTTGCGGGTATTGGGGCTGCCATGGTCGTGGCCGTGGCCTTCCTCGTGCGGATGCTCGCCGGGGCCGTGGTCATGGCCTTCATGATCGTCGTGGTCGTCCTGCTCTTTTGCGCCACCCATGCCGGAACCGGCGTTGTCGGCGAACAGGGTCGACTCCTCGCCCAGGAACTGGCCGTAGCGCCGGCGCAGCTGCGCCTGGTCGTTGGCGATGCGTTCGCTGCGGTCGCGCACATCATCCGCCGCCATCTTCGTACCGCGCATGTCGGCGATAAGCTGCTCTGTATCGATGATGATCTGGCGCTGGCTGCGCAGCGAGGCCGGCTTGACCAGCGACGGCATCGCCGCGCTCTCTTCTTCCGCCTCCTGTTCCGGCGCCGGCCGGCGCACGGTGTAGGTGGGCGACTGCACGGTCTGGGGACGGCCGGCGTTGTCGGTCGCGCGCACGAAGAAATACAGCTCGTCGCCCGGCTCCAGCTCCAGCTCTGCCAGCGACCACTGTTTCGACCAGTTGCGCTGTTTCGGGTCGCTCGAGGCCGGCAGCGGCATCTCGCGGTCGGTGAATTTCACGTTCTCGCCGCTACCGCGCGCCAGCGTCATGTGCAGGGTCGCGCGGCGGATCGCGTAGTCGTCGCGCACCTGGATGGCCATCGCGGTGCTGGTCGCATTCTCGCGCAGGTCCTGGATCATCTGCGTCGGCGCGCTGATCAGGATTTCAGGCGGCTGGTCGGGAATCACGCGCAGGGTGTGACGTGCGCCGCGCCAGCGCCATACCACCGACTCGGTGGCGGTCCAGCGCGCGCATTCCTTGCCCGGATCGAGCATCTGTCCGTTGCCCAGTTCAATCGTGTTGTCCCCTGCCGTGCCATCCTTCAGGCACCAGCTGACGACGGTCCGTTCCGGCACCTGCAGGTCGCGCGGCGCCGATTCGGACGGCTTGATGCCGGTATAGGCCGGCGGCGCCAGCTTGAGACTCAGCCGGGCCAGGGTGGCGGCGGTCGCGCTGCCGACCGGGCTTGGCGCCACGGGGGCGGCGCCCTCGGACGGCCTGGCGGCGGCGTACCACACCATCGCCGCCAGCACGGCGCTGACCAGGATGATCGGATAGCCGGCCGAGACATGCTGCCTGACGATCTGGCGCAGCTGGGCCGGCGAGATGACGGCGTCCAGGCGGTCGAACAGGCGCTGCTGCTGCAGGCGGGCGATCGGGGAATCGGCCTGCTCGAGCAGGGCCGCGCTGTCTTCCATCTCGGGCACGGCGCCATCCAGCCAGGCGGTCCATTCGAAGGTGACGCGGCGGCGCAACTTGACCCAGTCCAGCGCGCACCAGCCGGCCCAGGCCAGCAGGCCCGGTCCCGACGGAATCGCCAGCCATGGCAGGGCCCCGCCTATCCACAGCGGCAGGCGGCGCAGCTGGGCTGCGCGCCATACCCGTTTGGTGATCTCAACGCCTCCGTGCATGCGTGAGACTCCTTTCCAGAACAAAGAGTGCGGCCAGGACGGCCAGCAGGATACCGCGCAGCGCCCCGCCCGGCGCCGGGGCCTTGGCGCCCTGCGTGGCCGTGAACACCTGCGCCGACATCATGAACGGACGCGGGCCGACGTGCAGCTGCTGCCAACTGTCGAGCAGCGCACGCGCGGCGTCGGGATGTTGCGGCGGCCAGGCGGCATGATGCCACAGGCGGCCGCGCGCGCTGTCGGCGTAGCGCAGGCCGTTCAGGTCACGCGCCTTGGCCAGTTCGGGGAAGGCGGATGGGTGCGTCACCCACCACAACCCGGCGCGCAGCGAGGCCGGCGGCGCTTCGGCACGGTCCCAGATGATCAGCGTCGTGGCGGTGCCGGGCGTGTCGTCGATGACGACCTTTTCCGGCCCTGCCTGTGCGGCGAACATGCGGCGCCACTCGCCGCCGCGTTCGCTGGCGATATGGACGTGGCGCTCGACCTTGGCAGGCGCCGCGGCCTGGGTGCGCACCTCGACCTGGCGGCCAAATACCGGCTTCGCGGCCGGCATCGGCACGTCGCCCAGCACCAGCAGGCGCGCATCCGACCGCCATTCACGTTCGTGCGTGTGCACCCAGCCCAGCACCTGCGCGGCCGGCAGCGCGACGCGCTCGGCGCTTGCCAGGCCGGCCTGCTTCACCTCGCGCTCGACCCACGCCGGATCGGCGCCCTGGGTGACGACGACCGTATCGCCGCGCCATGGATAGACCGGATCGGCGAGCCAGGCGATGAGCGCCACAAGCAGCAGGCAGCGCACCAGCAGCAGCAACGGATCACTCCAGCGCCAGATGCGGGTCTGGCGCGGTTCGGCGCGCGGCAGGAAGCGCGCGGTCGACAGCAAGGCGGCCTTGTTCTGCACGCGTTTGCGGCGATGCCACCAGACCGGCAGCAGCAGGATGGGCAGCGCGAGCCACCAGAATGCATTCATGACGTCACCTTCCCGGTCGCCGCAGCCAGCGCCGCAGCACCTCGATCGGCGACTGCTCGATCGCAGCCAGCGTCAGCGGCATATCGTTCTTGCGGCATTGCGCCGTGACCGCGCCGAAGTGCGCCTCGCGGTTGCGGCGGTAGCCTTCCTTGAGGTCGGCGCCGAAACGGAACACGCCTTCTTCCTGTTCCGGGTCGCGGTAGGCCAGTTCGCTGGCAAAGCTGGCGTCGACCTCGGCCTGCGTCTGCAAGCCCAGCACGCGCACGTCGTGGCGCATCTGGCGCAGTCTCGTCAGGGCGATCGACAGCGGCGACGGCCAGTCGAGCAGGTCGCTGGCCGCGTAAATCGCGCTTGGCGCCTGGGCGAAATGCAGGCTGGCCTTGAGGGTGGCGGCGTCGGGCAGGCTGCCTGCCGGCTCGGCGCGCTGGAGCTGGGCCAGCACGCGCTGCAGGTGACGTGGTCCACGCGATGCTTCCGTGAACGCCACCTTGCCGTCGCCGAGCACCACCAGGCCGAAGGCGTCGCCCTGGCGCTGGGCGATCGCGGCGACGCAGCCGAGCAGCATGCGCGCATAGGCCAGCTTGTCGAGACCGTCGACGCTGCGGCTCGGCTCCGCCATCGAGGCGCTGGCGTCGAGCACCAGCCAGACCGCCACGTGGCTGTCGCGCTCTGCCTCGCGCACGAAGTAGCGGTCGGCCCGCGCCGCGAGTTTCCAGTCGACCCGGCGCCACTCGTCGCCGGGGACGTAGGCGCGGTACTCGGAGAACTCGACACCCGCCCCGCGCTCGCGCCCGGCATGGATGCCGTGCCCGAGGCCGGCCAGCACGTGGCGGATCACGAGGTCGAGTTTCCGCGTATGCGCGATCAGCGCTGTATTCGCTAACGACATGGTGCAAATGCTGCCCTTACGGCACCTTGATCTCGTTACGCAGCGCCTGCAGCACGTCGGCGATGGCGATGCCGTCTGCCTCGGCCTCGAAGTTGCGCAGCACGCGATGCGCCAGCACCGGCAGCAGCATGGCCCCGATGTCGTCGCGGGTCACGGCGAGGCGGCCCTGCATCAGCGCGCGCGCCTTGGAAGCCAGCACCAGCGCCTGGCCGGCGCGCGGGCCGGCGCCCCAGCCGATATGCCTTTTCACCGCGTCCACCGTCGTCTCGCTGGGGCGGGTGGCGCGCACCAGGCGCGTGGCATAGCGCACCAGGTGGTCGCCGATCTCGATGTCGCGCACCAACTGCTGCAGGCGCAGGAGCGTTTCGACATCCATCACCGGTTCGGCGTCCGACAGGCCCGCATGGGTGGTGCGCGAGACCATCAGCACTTCTTCGTCCTCGGTCGGGTAGACCACATCGATGCGCAACAGGAAGCGGTCGAGCTGGGCCTCGGGCAGCGGATAGGTGCCGGCCTGCTCGATCGGGTTTTGCGTCGCCAGCACGAAGAAGGGCCGCGGCAGCTTGTGCGTGTGGCCGGCGAAGGTCACCGAGCGTTCCTGCATCGCCTCCAGCAGCGCCGACTGGGTCTTGGGCGGAGCGCGGTTGATCTCGTCGGCCAGCAGCACTTGCGTGAACACCGGGCCTGGCTGGAAACGGAACACGCGCTGGTGGGTGCTTGCGTCTTCTTCCAGGATCTCGGTGCCGACGATATCGGACGGCATCAGGTCGGGCGTGAACTGCACTCGGCGAAACTGCATGTCGGTGGCCTGCGCCAGCGACTTCACGAGCAGCGTCTTGCCCAGGCCCGGCACGCCCTCGACCAGCGCGTGGCCACCCGCCAGCAGGCAGGTGACGAGTAGATCGACCACGTCTTCCTGGCCGATGATCACGCGCGCCATGCTGGCTTTCAGCGCGCCCACTTTCGCCGTCAGGGCGGCGATATCCTGTTCACTCCACGCTACTGTATCTTGTTGCGACACTGGTCATGCTCCCAACGCATATTGAATGATGTTCACCGCAAAGCGGGTATTGTCGACCGCAAGGAAACGCTTGTTGCGAAAGTCGTAATCCCACTCGCAGCCATAGTCCTTGTTCGAGTACAGCACGCGTATGCGCCCGCCAATCTCGATCGCCTTCAGGTACTCGTGCACCAGGTCGTCGCCCCAGCCATTGAGTTCCATCGACGTCGTCGGCGGTCCGTCCTCGAACTTGAAGAAGCACGAGTACAGCGGATGGTTGTTCGGGATCTTCTTGAGCGCATGCAGCCCGAAGATCTTCGCCATCTCGGCCTCGAACGACTTGGCGAACAGGCCGTCGATGTCGTGGTTGCAGTCGTCCACCAGCACGAAGCCGCCGCCGCGCACGTATTTCTCGAAATTGCGCCGTTCCGCTGGAGTGAACTGCACCAGCTTGTGGCCGGCCAGGTAGCAGAACGGCGCCTGCAGCATCTTCGGATCCGACAGGGCCACCATGCGCTCCGTCGTATCGACCCGCAACGTGGTGTACTCCACCAGGGAGTTGAGCACGTTGCTGGGCATGCGGATATCTACGTCCCAGTTGCCCGATTCATACATCAGGCGCGTGAAGTAGAAGTCGAAACTCGCCATGTCAACGCTCGATCGTCAGACCGCGTCGGACAGCGAGGTGAAGTTGAAGTCGCGCACCTTCATCGGCGGCAGCACCATCTGGAACGGCACTTCGTCGCCGCCGATGATCTGCGGCTTGCCCAGCTCGTCGATATTGTTCAGGATCGTGACGGGGCTCTCGTTGAAGCGGAAGTTCTTGAGCGGGTACTTGATCTTGCCGTTCTCGACATAGAAGGTGCCGTCGCGGGTCAGGCCAGTGAGCAACAACGACTGCGGGTCGACCATGCGGATATACCAGGTGCGGGTGACCACGATGCCTTTCTTGGTGCCTTCGATCAGCTCTTCTAGCGACTTGGTGCCGCCGGCCATGATCATATTGCCGTGGCCCGCGGTGGCGCGCTTGCCGGTCTTCTGGGCCCAGTAGCGCGAGTAGTCCAGCGCAGCGATGCGGCCATCCTTGATCAGCTGCGTGCGCTCGCGCGCCAGCAGCGACTCGTTGTCCCAAGGTGCGACCGGCACGTCCTTGTCCCACGGGTCGGCCCACACGTTCACCTGGCTGTCGAACAGCTTGTCGCCCAGGCGGTTCTTGCCGCCCGCTTTCGACAGGAAGCTGCGGCCTTCGTCGGCCGAACGCGCATCGAAGGCGCTGAACATATTGCCCAGGATTTCCGAGGTCGCCGCCGGCTCCAGGATCACGGTATAGCGGCCCGGCTCCAGGGCGCGCGCCTCGACCGAACGCAGCGCCTTTTCGATCGCGACTTCCGACGCTTCGCGCGCGTCGAAGCGGGCAGCGTCGACCGCCGAGCGAGTGACCCAGCCCGAACCGCGGCCGTCTTCGGTGCGCGCGGTGAGGCTGAACGACAGGTCGGTGAAGTCCTGGTGGCCGAACACGCCGTTCGAGTTGGCGATGGTCGAGAAAGCGGTGCGGTCGGTGAAGAAGCCGGCGGTGACCAGCTTGTTCTTGCGCGCCAGCTCGATGCTGGTGGCCGCGACCTGGGCCCGGAAGTCCGGGTCGATCTCGGCGGTCTTCGGCACGAAGGTACTGGTGGCGCGGTATTCCTGCTGCGCGATTGCCGGCATGAACTCCGGGTTCTCGGGCGACAGCCTGGCCAGCTCCTCGGCGCGGCGCACCGCTTTTTCGAGCGACTTGTCGTCGAATTCATTGACCACGGCAGTGCCGCTGCGCTTGCCGAAGGCCACGCGCACGACCAGCTGCATGTCTTCGGTCAGGCCGGCGGTCGACACGCTGTTGCGCGCGAAGCGCACATTGCCGACACGGCTGCCTTCGATCGCCACCGTGCACTCGTCGGCTTTCGACAGCGACAGTACGCGATCGGTGATGCGTTTTGCTTGTTCCTGGTTCAGGGCTTTCATCCTGGTCTCCTTATCCGATCTTGCGTGCGGTGTTGATGACGTTGATGCCGTTGAAGCGCGTGGTGCTCGATCCGTGCGACACCGCGCTCACCTGACTCGGCTGGCCCTTGCCGTCGAAGAAGGAGCCGCCCATGCGCCAGTCGCGCTCGTCGCAGATGGCCGAGCAGGCATTCCAGAATTCCTGGGTATTCGCCTGGTAGGCCACGTCTTCCAGCGGTCCGGTGATCTTGCCGTTCTTGATCTCGTAGTACAGCGTGCCGCCGAACTGGAAGTTGTAGCGCTGCTGGTCGATCGAGTAGGAACCGCGGCCCAGGATGTAGATGCCCTTCTTGACGTCCTTGACCATCTCGTCCGGCGTCAGGCGCGCTTTGCCCGGCTCCAGCGAGACGTTCGGCATGCGCTGGAACTGCACCGTGCTCCAGCTGTCGGCATACGAGCAGCCGTGCGATTCCTTTTCGCCGATGATGTGGGCCTGGTCGCGCGTCGCCTGGTAGTTGACCAGGATGCCGTCGCGGATGATGTCCCACTTCTTGGCCGGCACGCCTTCGTCGTCATAGCCGATCAGGCCCAGCGAACCCGGGGTGGTGCGGTCGGCCACAAAATTGACACGCTCGGCGCCGTACTTGAATTTCTTGGTCTGCCACTTGTCGAGGCCGGCGAAGCTGGTGCCAGCGTAGTTGGCTTCGTAGCCGAGCACGCGGTCCAGTTCCGTCGGGTGGCCGACGTTTTCGTGGATGGTCAGGAACAGGTGTTCGGGCGACAGCACAAGGTCGTACTTGCCCGGCTCGACCGACTTGGCGCTGAGCTTCTCGCGGGCCTGCTTGCCGGCCAGGCGCGCATCCTCGACGATGTCGTAGGAGCGCGTGTAGAGCGTGGTGACGCCGCCGGCGGCGCGCACCTTGTCCTCGGCGCGGGCGTCGAAGTATTCATAGCCCATCGACGCCGGTGCGCCAAGACCGCCGCGCGAGCGGAACTTGCCGGTGGCCTTGTCGACGGCGGTGGCGTTGATCGGGGCCCACAGGCGGTGGATGTCCTGGTCGATGTACGAGCCGTCGGTCGAGGCGAAGTATTTTTGCTGGTTGATCTGGAACAGCGAGGCGGTCATGAAGTTCGCGCCCGCATCCAGCCCGGCCTTGTTGGCGGCGATCAGCATGTCGGCCTTTTCCTTGACCGGCAGCGTGCGCCAATCCTTCACGATCGGCGTGGCCCACGCCACTTCGCCGACGCCCTTCACCGGCGCCAGGCGCACCGGTTCAAGCTGCAGTCTGGCGTTGGCCTTGGCGATGGCCACGGCCTGGCGCGCAGCGGCGGCGACGCCGTCGGTCGTCATCGCGTTGGTCGAGGCAAAGCCGTAGGCGCCGTCGGCGATCACGCGAATACCGACGCCGCTCGACTCGGTGTTGTTGATGCTCTCGACGTTCAGATCGCGCGTGATGATGAACTGGTTCAGGTAGCGGCCGATGCGCACGTCGCAATACGAGGCGCCGGCCTTGGTCGCCGCGCCCATCGCGGTGTCGGCCAGGGCCTTCTTGGCGCTTCGGGCCATCGGGTTGAGCAGGTCTTCGGCCGCGATCGCGTTGCCGAATACCGGAATAAGCATGGCGCCAGCGGTGCCGGCGCCGATCTGCAGGAATTTACGACGTTCCATGAATTCTCCAGGTGCGGTGCCCTCGGGCATCCGCGTGGGCGGACAAGCCGCCCACCCTACGTTAAACAGCGTCCGACAGCGACGTGAAGTTGAAGTCGCGGATCTTCATCGACGGGATCAGCATCGAGTAGCGCGCCTCGTCGGCGCCGATCACCACCGGCTTGCCGATTTCCTCGATATTGTTCAGCATCGAGACCGGGCTCTCGTTGAAGCGGAAGTTCTTGATCGGATGCTTGATCTTGCCGTTCTCGACGTAGAAGGTGCCATCGCGGGTCAGGCCGGTCAGCAGCACCGATTGCGGGTCCACCATGCGGATGTACCAGGTGCGGGTCACCAGCACGCCCTTCTTGGTATTGGCGATCAGCTCCTCGGTCGTCTTGTTGGTGCCCGCCATGATGATATTGCCGGCCGCGCCCACCGCGCGCTGCTTCTTCTGCTGCGCCCAGTAGCGCGAGTAGTCGAGGGCGTTGATCTTGCCGTCCTTGACCAGCTCCACGCGTTCGCGCGGCAGCATGTTCTCGTCCCACGGCAGCACGGCGACGTCCTTGTCCCACGGGTCGGACCAGATATTGACCTGGCTGTCGAACAGCTTGTCGCCCAGGCGGTTCTTGCCGCCCGCCTTCGACAGGAAGCTGCGGCCCTCGTCGGCGCGGCGCGCGTCGAAGCCGCCCAGCATGAACGAGAGCAGGTCGGACGTCGCGGCCGGCTCCATGATCACGGTGTAGCGGCCCGGCTCCAGCGCTTTCGCATCGACCGAGCGCAGTGCCTTCTCGATCGCGATCTCGGCCGCTTCGCGCGGGTCGAACTTGGTGACGTCGCGCGCCGAGCGCTTGACCCAGCCCGAACCGCGGCCGTCTTCGGTGCGCACGGTCAGGGTGAAGTCGAGCGAGGTCGCGACCTGGTGGCCGAACAGGCCATTCGAGTTGGCGATGGTCTCGAAGCTGGTGCGGTCGGTGAAGAAGCCGGCCGAGACAAGGCCGCGCTTGCGGCAGCCTTCTATCGCGTAGGCGGCGGCCTGCGCGCGGTATTCGGGATCGATCTCGGCGGTCTTCTGCACGAAGGTGTCCGACGGCTTGTACTCGGTCTTGGCGATCGCCGGGATGAATTCCGGATTGTCCGGCGCCAGCTTCGCCAGGTCTTCGGCGCGGCGCACGGCGCGTTCGATCGACTTGTCGTCGAACTCGTTGATGGTGGCCGTGCCCTGCTTCTTGCCGAAGGCGACCTGCACCTGCACGCGGGTGTCGTCGGCCAGGCCGGCGGTCGAGACCGCGTTGCGCGCGAAGCGGATATTGCCGATGGTGCTGCCTTCGACATTGACGATGCACTCGTCGGCCTTGGTCAGCGACATTACGCGGTCGCTGATCTTCTTGGTTTGTTCCTGGGTCAAGATGCTCATATGCGTTCCTGCCTTAGCCGATCTTGCGAGCGGTGTTGATCACGTTGATGCCGTTGAAGCGCGCGGTCGAGGAACCGTGCGAGACGATGCTGATCTGCGGCGGCTGTCCCTTGCCGTCGAAGAAGGAGCCGCCCATGCGCCAGTCGCGCTCGTCGCAGATCGCGCTGCAGCCGCCCCAGAATTCCTGGGTGTTCGACTGGTAGGCCACGTCTTCGAGCATCTGGCCGATCTTGCCGTCCTTGATCTCGAAGAACAGCTGGCCGCCGAACTGCGAGTTGTAGCGCTGCTGGTCGATCGAGAACGAGCCGTCGCCGATGATGTAGATGCCTTTCTTGATGCCCTTGACCATCTCGTCCGGGGTCAGCTTGGCCTTGCCCGGCGCCAGCGACACGTTCGGCATGCGCTGGAATTGCACCGTGTTCCAGCCGTCCGCGTACGAGCAGCCGTGCGATTCCTTCTCGCCGATGATGTGGGCCTGGTCGCGCGTGGCCTGGAAGTTGACCAGGATGCCGTCCTTGATGATGTCCCAGCGCTTCGACTTGACGCCTTCGTCATCGTAGCCGATCGCGCCCAGCGAACCCGGGGTGGTCTTGTCGGCGTAGATATTGACGATCGGTGCGCCATACTTGAAGCTCTTCGACTGCAGCTTGTCGAGGGTGGCGAAGCTGGTGCCGGCGTAGTTGGCCTCGTAGCCCAGCACGCGATCGAGTTCGGTCGGGTGGCCGACGTTCTCGTGGATGGTCAGCCACAGGTGTTCCGGCGACAGCATCAGGTCGTACTTGCCCGGCTGGACCGACTTGGCGGTCAGCTTGCGCTTGGCGTCGCGGCCCGCGGCGCGCGCGTCTTCCACGATGTCGTAGGTCTCGGTGTACAGCGTGGCGACGCCGCCGGCGGCCTTGATCTTGTGCTCGGGGCGGGCGTCGAAGTATTCATAACCCTTGCCGACCGGGGAGCTCAGGCCGTCGCGCGAGCGGAACTTGCCGGTGGCCTTGTCGACCGCGGTGGCCGACAATGGCGCCCACAGGCGATGCACGTCCTGGTCGATGTACGAACCGTCGGTCGATGCGAAGTATTTTTGCTGGTTGACCTGGAACAGCATCGAACGCATGAAGTTGGCGCCGCCTTCCATGCCCGCCTTGTTGGCGGCGATCAGCATGTCGGTCTTCTCGGCGATCGGCACCGCGCGCCAGTCCTTGGTGAACGGCGTGCGCCACGATACGTCACCGACGCCCTTGACTGGTGCAAGCTGCACCGGTTCGGTCTGCAGCTTGGCATTGGCCTTGGCGATCGCCACCGCCTGGCGCGCGGCATTGGCGATGCCGTCGTTCGACATGTCCGAGGTTGCGGCGAAGCCGTAGGCGCCGTTCACGATCACACGCACGCCGACACCGGCCGATTCCGTGTTGGCCACGTTCTCGACGTTCAGGTCGCGGGTGGTGATGAACTGATTGAGGTAGCGGCCGATGCGCACGTCGGCATAGCTGGCGCCGGCCTTGGTGGCGGCGTTCAGCGCGACGTCGGCGAGCGCCTTCTTGGCGGCGACGGGCATCGTGCTGACCAGTTCCTCGGCAGCGATCGCGCGACCGAAAGGCAGCAGCATCGAGGCGGCGGCCAGGCTGCTGAGATTGAGAAAGGTACGGCGTTCCATGTGTTCTCCTGAATGACCAACTTCCGGGCAGCGGTTCCGCAGACAGCTCGGCGCCGCTCTTGTAAGTACATCGCTTTTGTCGTGGATTTGCCTGGGTGGTACGCGGCAAACCTCTCAACCATAGCAGCAACTTAACGTTTTGAATAGGCAATCTTTGTGCCACCTCAATGCACTGATCTGTGCGTCTGTTTAGCAGTGTCCGGAGTGTGTCCGCGCAGTGTCCGGGTGTCCGGCGCGGACGCCGCGCGGACAGTCAATACAAGCAGGCGATCCGCGCAGCCGCCTGTGCGAGGAATGCTTGACTGTCCGCCTTGCCTGTTCGATCATCTGC
Source organism: Telluria sp. RT2P19 (assembly GCF_059685725.1). Taxonomy (NCBI): domain Bacteria; kingdom Pseudomonadati; phylum Pseudomonadota; class Betaproteobacteria; order Burkholderiales; family Oxalobacteraceae; genus Telluria; species Telluria sp. RT2P19. The sequence continues at coordinate 53,688 of NZ_JCASIL010000022.1, read as the reverse complement.
GCGGCGACGGCGGCATCCTGGCCTGCCGTCCGACCCACCACGGAGACTTCGCACGATGAAACGACTGATCCTGGCCGCGATGCTGGCAACCGGCATTGCCGGTGCCGCCCACGCGGACGACGCCCTGAAATCCGCCATCGCCGGCGAGCACCGCGCGGCCGCCAACAAGGCCCGCGACAACTACCGCCACCCCTACGAAACCCTCACCTTTTTCGGCATCAAGCCGAACATGACGGTGATCGAGCTGTCGCCGGGCGGCGGCTGGTACACCGAGATCCTGGCGCCCTACCTGCGCGACCAGGGCAAGCTGTATGGCGCCGTACCGGACGCCGAGAGCCGCGGCGGCAAGGCCTTCCGCGAACGGATGGCGGCCAATGGCACCGTGTACGGCAAGGTGACGCCGGTCCTGTTCGCGCCACCGACCAGCTTCGAGCTGGGCGCCCCGAACAGCGTCGACATGGTGGTCACCTTCCGCAACCTGCACAACTGGCTCGGTAATGGCGACGACGCCGTGCTCACCGTCCTGAAAGAGGCGCACAAGGTCTTGAAACCGGGCGGCGTGCTGGGCGTGGTCGAGCACCGCCTGCCGGCGAAGATGCAGCAGGATGCCAAGGCCTCGAGCGGCTACATGCATGAGGCATACGTGATCCGCATGGCCGAACGCGCCGGCTTCAAGCTGGCCGCCAAGTCGGAGGTGAACGCCAATCCAAAGGACACCGCCGACCATGAGAAAGGCGTATGGACCCTGCCGCCGGTGTTGAGCAACAAGGACAAGGACCGCGAGAAGTACCTGGCCATCGGCGAGAGCGATCGCATGACGCTCAAATTCGTCAAACAGTAAGCCCGGTCGCCCCGTCACGCAGGAAGCCAATCCCAGCCTGCGTGACGATCCATGTATTTCCTTTTGCGGCGGGCGTGTATATTCTTCCGGTTGCATCCTGAATCGCCCAACCGAAGGAAACCATGAAGACTCTGCCGACTTTGCGACTGGCCGCCCTCCTCCTTGGCGTCTGCGGCGCCGCGCATGCCCAGGACACGGTGCCGCCCGAGGTCCAGGCCATGCCTGTTCCAGCCCCGGCACCCGCGGTTGCACCCGTCGTTGCACCACCCAGCGCGGCCAAGAGCACCGTACCCGCGCCGGTGCTGCCCGCGGTCGAGAACTCGGTCGTCAAGATCTTCGCGACCATCCGCCGTCCCGAACCCTACAAGCCCTGGACCAAGGCGGCGCCCAGCGCGGTCACCGGTTCCGGCGTCATCATCGAGGGCAAGCGTATCCTGACCAACGCCCACGTGGTGGGTTACGCCAGCCAGGTCGAGGTGCAGGCCAGCCAGTCGGGCGACAAGGTCGCGGCCAAGGTCATCGCGCTGGCGCGCGGCATCGATCTCGCCGTGCTGGAGCTCGAAGACCCCTCCTTCTTCGACCAGCGTCCGCCGGTGGCGCGCGCGCCGGTGCTGCCCGACGTGCGCCAGCAGGTGTTCGCCTATGGCTATCCGGTCGGCGGCAATTCGCTGTCGACCACCACCGGCATCGTTTCGCGCGTGGAGTTCGTCAACTACGGTGCCTTCAGCTCCGGGCTGCGGATCCAGATCGATGCCCCGATCAACCCCGGCAACAGCGGCGGGCCGGTGGTGGCCGGCGACCGGATGATCGGCCTGGCCTTCGCCGGCGCGCTCAATGCCCAGAACATCGGCTACGTGATCCCCAACGAAGAAATCGAACTGTTCCTGCGCGACGTGGCCGACGGCCGCTATGACGGCAAGCCGCTGCTGCACGACAGCGTGCAGACGCTCGAGAATCCGGCGCTGCGCCAGTACCTCAAGCTGGATAAATCGGTCGAAGGCGCGGTGGTGCACCGGCCGTATCGCGTCGACGCCAGCTGGCCACTGAAGGAATGGGACGTGATCACCCATATCGGCGAGCATGCGGTCGACAACCAGGGCATGGTCAAGCTGGGTTCGAGCCTGCGCGTGCGCTTCCAGTACCGCATCCAGCAGGTGGCGAAGAACGGCAAGGTGCCGATGACGATCATTCGCGCCGGCAAGCCAATGAAGGTCGAGGTGCCGGCCACCGGCCCGCGTCCGCTCCTGATCTCGGACCTGGACGGCGGCTATCCGTCGTACTTCATCTACGGCCCGATGGCCTTCTCGCGCGCCACCAGCGAATTCATGAGCTTTGTCGCCGGCAGCGCGGTGGGGATGAACGCCTATGCCTTCAATGCCAGTCCGCTGGTCACGCTGCGCGGCGATTCGCCGACGCCGGAACGCGAGGAGCTGGTGGTGATCAGCGCGCCGTTTTTCCCGCACAAGCTGGTGAGCGGCTATAACAACCGCTTCGGTTCCGTGATCGAGTCGGTGAACGGCCAGCCCGTGCGCAGCCTGCGCCACATGGTGGAACTGCTGCGCGACCTGAAGGACGAGCAGCTGGTGCTGCGCTTCGACCAGCGCTACGGCGAGACCATGATCCTGCCGCGCCAGGCGACGCTGGCGGCGACCGAGGCTATCCTGTCGGATAACGGGATCAGGACGCAGGGGTCGGAGGACATGATGAAGGTGTGGGAGCGTAAATAAGCACTCCCGGCCTCACGATGAAAAAGCGCCCGCGGAATCCGCGGGCGTTTTCGTTTACTTCGCCTTTTTCACGGGCGTGAACAACAGATCCTGGAAGTCATAGCTGAAATCCGTCTCGGTCGAAATCGGCTTCATGCGCAGGCGCTCGATCGAACCGTCGTGGTCGAGCGAGAACGTCGCATACGCATCGGCGTTGAAGTTACGCTCCTTCCAGCGCACGACGAAGGTATCGTGCTGGAAGTGCTCCATTTCGCCGACCAGGTCGGGCGTGCGCGAGAACGACATCACCAGCTTGCTGCCGGAACGCTTGATCGTCACCTTGCCATACCAGGCGTCCTCATACTGGCCTTCGTAGTCCCACAGCGCCAGCGACGGCTTCGAGGCCCTGGCCCGGGTGGCGGTCTCGGACTTCACGCGCGCCGCTTCCTTCTGGCTCGCTTCTTCGGCGACAGCGTCAATGCGGCCGATCCAGTCGGTCGGCGCCACGCCCAGGTACTGGTCCAGCAGGCGGTATTGCAGCGCATTGAGCGATGGCCCGCTTTCGGCATTGGTGAAGATCGCGATCCCCAGTTTCGCCTCCGGCACCAGCATTACACGGGAATAAAAGCCCTGCAGCGCGCCGCCGTGCATCGCCACCAGCTTACCCTGGTAGTCGCGCAGCTGGAACCCCAGTCCATAGGCAAAGAAGTTGGGTTTCGTCGCCGCCAGCGGCGGACGCGGTTCGTTGATTTTCATCGGCGTCTGCGCGGTCCACATCTCGCGCGCCTGTTTTTCGGACCACAGGCGCACGTCCTTGCCGCCAGCATCAATGCCAACGCGACCGCTGTCGAGCAGCACATTCATCCAGCGCGCGATGTCCTCGGCATTGGTATTGATGCCCACCGCGCCAATCGCATTCGCCACCGGCATCGGCTTGACCACGGCCGCCTTGCCATTGATCTTGCTGTGCGGCGCCGACACGTTCATGCCGGGCTTATGCTGGTCGAGGCTGGTGGTGGTGGCGCGCATGCCGACCGGATCAAGAATCCACTCGCGCATCGTCGTGCCCCAGTCCTTGCCCGATTTCTGGGCGATGATCTTGCCCGCCACGATGTACAGCAGGTTGTCGTAGGCGTAGCTGTCGCGAAAGCTCGTCGCCGGCTTGATGTAGCGCAGGTTGTGGATGATCTCGTCGGTCGTGAAGGTGGTGGTCGGCCACCACATCAGGTCACCGGCACCCAGTCCCAGCCCGCTGCGGTGGGTCAGCAGGTCGCGCACCGTCATCTCGGCCGTCACGTAGGCGTCATACATGCGGAAGTCCGGCAAGTGCTTGATGACCGGGTCGTCCCAATCGAGCTTGCCCTGGTCGACCAGCATCGCCAGCCCCGCCGCCGTGAAGGCTTTCGAATTGGACGCGATCTCGAAGATGGTCTTGCCGTCGACCGGGGTCGGGTCGCCCAGCTTGCGCACGCCAAAGCCTTGCGTGACCACGACCTTGCCATCCTTGACCACCGCGATCGCGATGCCGGGAACGTCGAAGGTCTTCAGGACGCGGTTGACGTCGGCTTCGAGGTTATATGCAGGTGCGGCGGCGGCAGCCGTTGGCGCCACCGTGGATTGCGCCACCGCGCCCCCCACGCCGCACAGGACGAGCAGCACGGCGCCGGCGATGCGGCGCATGGTCACGTCGCGCCTCATCATTGCTTGCCCATCGCTTTATCGACGCTCGACTGCGTCTCAGGGTGGTAACGCTCGCGCGCCTTCTTGTAGATGCCTTCGGCCCAGGCGCGGTCATCCGCCTTCTCACGCAGCGCGGCGTACAGCGGCACCACGAACTTCTGGCGGCCGACGCTCATCAGGAAGGCTTCCAGCTGCGGACGCACCGCGCGGTAGCCGGCGTGCACCGAGGCGCGATAAAAACGGAACGCGACTTCATTGTTTTTGGTGTTGGCCAGGTCGTAGGCGCGGTCGAGCTCTTCGAGTTTTTTCGCATCGGCCTTGTTGTCGATATCGTTCAAGAACTTCATCCACTCGGCGGCGTTCCAGTCCTTGGCCTTCAGCCCCGCGGTCGACACGCTGCCCTTGATCCAGCCGTCGATCGAGGCGTTCAGCTGGGCCAGGCGCTGCGACACGGCGCGCTGGCCGCTTTGCGGGATACCGGGACCGTAGATCCACTCGTCCAGCTCGGCCTCGCTCATGATCTTCGGATTCTTGGCCAGCAGGTTCTTGCGCAGGTAATCCAGGAACTGGTCGTTGGTCACGCTCTGGAAGGCGTGGCCGTCGAACCAGCCGCGCAGGAAGGTGTCGAAGGCGGCGCGGCCGGCGCGCTGCTCGAGGGTGTGCAGGAACCAGGCGCCCTTCGGATAGGCCAGCGAGGTGTCCGGGTAGTACTCGGCCGAGGTATCCGCCTGGCGCGAGACCAGCGCCTGCTTGGGCAGAGGCAGGTCCTTCAGCATCTCGAGCGCTTCTTCCTGCTCCAGCTGCAGGTTCATCAGGGCGACTTCCTTGCCGTAGATCTCTTCGAGGATGCGGGTGGTGACGTAGGTGGTGAAGCCTTCGTTGAGCCACCAGTGCTTCCACGAGGCGTTGGTCACCAGGTTGCCCGACCAGCTATGCGCCAGTTCGTGGGCGATCAGGTCGACCAGGCTGCGGTCGCCCGCGATCATGGTCGGGGTCAGGAAGGTCAGGCGCGGGTTTTCCATGCCGCCGATCGGGAACGACGGCGGCAGGACCAGCATGTCGTAACGTCCCCAGCGATACGGGCCGTACAGCTTCTCGGCCGCTTCGACCATCTTCTCGGTATCGAGCAGCTCGTATTCGGCGGCCTCGATGCGCTGCGGTTCCGCGTAGACGCCGGTGCGGCCGCCCAGGGTACGCGCTTCGAGTTCGCCGATGCCGATCGCCAGCAGGTAGGAAGGAATCGGCTGCGGCATATTGAACTTCCAGCCACCCTTGCCGGTGGCCTTCATGTCGTTATCGGCGCTCATCACCACGCGCAGGCCCTCCGGCGCTTCGATGCGCGCGCTGTAGGTGAAGCGCACGGCAGGGGTATCCTGGATCGGCACCCAGGAGCGGGCATTGATCGCCTGCGACTGGCTGAACATGAAAGGGTGCTTGCCCGACATGGTCTGCACCGGCTGCAGCCACTGCAGCGCGGTAGCGGTCGGCGCGGTGCGGTAGTGGATCCGGATCTTCTTCTGCTGGGCGGGCAGCTCGACGTGCAGCGGCTGGCCCTTCTCCTGGTCGAACCTGCCGAGCGAATAGCCGGCCTTGCGCCAGGCACCTTTCGCGTCCTGCGCCTCGATCTTCGAGATCGTCAGTTCGCGCGTGTCCAGGTCGAGCGTGGTCGCCTTCTTGTCCAGCCAGTCGAGGGTCAGCTCGGCGTAGCCGTCCAGGCTTTTCTTCGCGAAGTCGGCCTTCAGGTCCAGGTGCAGGGCGGTGGTCTTGACCTGGTCGTACTTGGCGTAGCTGAGGGGATCGAGGGCGAAGGCGTAGGCGCTCCAGGCGCTCAGGAGGGCTGCGGTAGTTGCGCGCAGCAGGGTGCTTTGGTTCATGGTCTCTCGCAGGGGAAGGTGTGCCCGGCAGGCCGGGGGCGGGTGCAGGATAGCATGCACGCCTGGGCAGCGAAAGCGCCCAGGCGCCCTGTACATGCACGATAAATACACGCGCGGCGCGGCAGCAAATGGCCTGCCTCTGCTATGATCGCGGCCTTCTTCCTGCTGTGAATTCCCCCGATTGATGGACGCCTTCCTCGTCTCGACCGGCATCGTGGGCCTCGCCGAGATTGGCGACAAGACCCAGTTGCTGGCTTTCCTGCTTGCCGCGCGCTTTCGCCGTCCGCTGCCGATCGTGCTCGGCATCTTCGTCGCCACGGTGGCCAACCATGCCTTCGCGGCCGCCGTCGGCGCGTTGGTCAGCGAGCTGCTGGGCCCTGGCGTGATGCGCTGGGTGCTGGGCCTGTCCTTCCTCGCGATGGCGGCATGGGTATTGACGCCCGACGAAATCGACGCCGAGGATGCGCAACTGGCGAAGTACGGCGTGTTCCTGACCACCCTGATCGCCTTTTTTGTCGCCGAGATGGGCGACAAGACGCAGGTCGCCACCGTGGCGCTGGCCGCGCGCTATGAGTCGATGGCGGCTATCGTCGCCGGCACCACCTTCGGCATGATGCTGGCAAACGTGCCGGCCGTGTATTTCGGTGAACGGATCGCGAACCGCGTGCCGTTGAAACTGGTGCACGGCATCGCGGCGCTGATCTTCGCGGTGCTCGGCATCGCCACGCTGCTGGGGATGGGCGAAGTGCTGGGGTTCTAGTCCTGCATGATCCACACCGGCGCCGACCACACTACATTGCCGTCGTCCTGGGTCACCTTCGCATAATAGAAGTGCGCGCCCGGCGTCGGGGTGAAAGTAATCTCGGCCTGGTCCGACATCTGCGTCACCGTGCCCTTGCGGCCCGGGACGCCTTCCATGATCGCCACCAAGGCGGCTTTCCTGCCTTGTGCGCTCGAAAAATTCACTACCAGTGTCAGCGGCCCGCGATTATCGAAGCGCTCGCCCATCAGGCGGCCATTCGCGGTCAGGACCAGCTGCGAATCCTTGTCCATCGTCGCGAACACGCGGCGCGCCTTGAGCGCTTCGACCAACGTGGCGCGGTCCAGGGCCGTGCCGGATGGGAGCAGCACGCCGGTGCGGTTGGTGAACGATGCCCCCCAGTTGGCGCAGTGGTTGTCCTGGTTGGTACTGAACGCCAGCCGGTAGCCGGCTTCGAGCAGCCGGTTGCAGGCGCCTTCGAAATTGCTGCGCCGGGTCTCGGTCTCGCTGGCGTTGGTCGAGAACGCGGTGCTGTTCATCACCTCGCACAGCGCCATTGCCTCCCCCCCGTCCCCGGTATAGGCGAGCGGCACGCCGTCCACCTGGAACTGGCCCGAGTGCGCCGGATGGTTGAACTGCCCCACCCAGCCGCGTTCGCGCATCAGCGTGTACAGGGCGGCGTAGTCGCCGCGCGGGGTCCGCGTGTCGGCCATCAGAGCGCCCCTGGCATTGGTCTCCCATCCCAGCAGCTCATCGCTATTGAAGATGTTGATATGGCCGCCATTGTTGATGACGCCCCATTCCAGGCCGTACACCGCCAGGAAGTCCGGATGCTTCTTCGAGAAGCTGGCGGCGGCCTCCAGGCCGGCGCGGTACAAACCCTTGGCGACGGCCGGGTCGGCGTTCGGCGCGCGGCCTTCCGAGCCGTCGTACATGTGGTTGTGCTCCGAGGCGACCAGGATGTCGAGGCCGCGCTGCCTGGCATAGGCGAAGGCGGCGTCCGGACCGTGCGGCGCCGTCAAAGGCGGCTGGGCGCCCTTGCATTCGGTCAGGTCTGCGCCGCCGTCGCTGTGATTGGTCTGGCTGTGCAGGTTGCCGAGATAGACCGTGTAGGGCAGCGCGCCGGGCGCCGGAGCGGCGGCCGGCGCGAAGGGCCGCGGCAGGGGAGCGAACGCCGGCATCGCCGGCTCGCGCGGCGCGCCGACCGCGATCTCCCAATCCTGCTCGATCTCTTCATGCGCGTGGCCGCGCACGGTCGCATGCAGCCGGATGCGGTAGATGCCATCTGGCGCCGGCGCCAAACCAAGGCGGCCGGACCATGGCACCGCCACCGTCATGGCCTCGCCCGTGAACGGCGCCACACCGCGCCAGCGCAGGGCGACGCGTCCGCCGGGCCGGACCAGCTCCACCCGCCAGTCGACCGTATCCTCGCACGCCAGCCCCGGATAGGCGAAGTGCAAGGTGAAGGTCCTCCCCGGCGCCGTGCCGGCCCGGAACGGCGCGAGCAGGGTGGCTTCGAATTCCTGGTGTTCTGCGGGGGCGGCTTGCGCCAGGCTGCAGCACAGGGACAGGGACAGAAGTGGAGGCGATAGCGAAGTTTTCATGATGCAATTTTTGCAATTTTATGCTGTGAACATATTGCGCAATATCTTGCAAAAATGGCCACTCCACTCTCGCTCTTTGATCGATTTCAAAGAGACAACTTGCGAGGCGCACGGCCGCCGGTTAAGGTTGATGGGCTCTCTCATGATCAGGAAGTTCCCATGCCGTTGCGCACCCCAGCCCCCGTCTATTTCGAGAACGCCGAGTCCTTCGGCGCCTGGCTCGCCGCACATGCCGCCAGCGCCACCGAACTGCTGGTTGGTTTCCACAAGGTCGGCAGCGGCCGGCCCTCCATGAGCTGGCCGGAATCGGTCGATCAGGCGCTGCGCCACGGCTGGATCGACGGCGTGCGTCGGCGCATTGATGAATACAGCTACAGCATTCGCTTCACGCCGCGCAAACCGGGGTCGATCTGGAGTGCGGTGAATATCGCCAAGATCGAGGTCCTGCGTGCGCAGGGCTTGCTGCTGCCGGCCGGAGAAGCGGCGTTCGCGCATCGCTCGGAGGAACGTTCGCGCGTCTATGCGCACGAGCGCGCAATGCCGGCCGAACTTGACGCCGCGGATGCGGGCGTGTTCCAGGCGCAGCCGGCGGCCTGGGCCTACTTCTGCGCCTGCCCACCCGGCTACCGTGCGACCGTCCTGCACTGGATCACCAGCGCGAAGAGACAGGAAACCCGCAGCGCGCGCCTGGCGCGCCTGATCGATGCCTGCGCCGCCGGCCAGCGCCTGTAAGACGGCCGGCACACGATGATCGACAAGCTCGAAATCACCCACCTGCGCACGCTGGACGCCCTGAACCGCTTCGCCACCATCTCGGCCGCGGCCGAGCACCTGGACGTGTCGCAGCAGGCCGTCAGCCTGCAGTTGAAGAAGATCCGCACCATCCTGGGCGACCCGCTGTTCGTGCGCACCGGCCAGGGCATGGCACCGACGCCGTATGCGAAACTGATCGCGCCTCACATCGACCAGGTGCTGGTCCAGCTGAACGCGATTCCGCTGCCGGTCGAGGTCCGGCCCGAACAGGCCGAGCGCACGCTGGTCATCTCGGGCACCGACTACACCCAGAAGATCGTCGTCGCCGACCTGGTGCGCTACCTGCGGGTCGCCGCGCCGAAGGTCAAGGTGGCGGTGGTCGACATCGAGGTCAGCGCCCTGACCCGCAAGCTGCACCAGGGCGAGATCGACCTGATTCTCACGGTGGATGGGTATGTGGCGCCAGGTCTGCTGATGCAGCCGCTGTTCACCGAACAGTACCGCTGCGTCACCGGCAACCGGTCCCTGTCCGAGGGCGGCGTCATGCCGCTGGCGGCGCTGGTGGAGCATGACTTCATCGTCACCAATCCGGGCGTGGCCAGTTTCACCGGGTCGGCCGACGGCTGGTTCGCGCGCCAGGGATTGCGGCGCCGGGTGGTGGCCTCGGCGCCGTCCTTCTTCATGGCGCTCGAATACCTGAAGGGATCGGACCTGGTCGCCTTCATGCCGGCGCGCCTGCTGCCGCAGGACGGAGTGTTCGAGATCGCGCTGCCCAAGTACCCGCCCGGCTATCGCGTGGTCGCCGCCTACCATCCGAATGCGCGCAACGATCCTTTTCTTTCCTGGCTGCTGGAGCGGGTCAAGGCGCGCCTTGTATCGGCTACAAGCCGGGCTTGATTGCCGCGCAACCCCCGTTCGCCTAAGCTGGCGCAGTCACCATCAACATCCCTCTCGCCGGCCAAGGACTTCGCATGAGCATCGAACGCATCAACCCACCTGCCCTGTACGACGGCGCCCCGCATGGTTTGTCCCATGCAACGATCGACCACGAGTCGGGCCTGGTGTTCGTGTCCGGCCAGGTCGACTGGGATCGCGAATACAGGGTCAGGCACACCACCCTGGCCGAACAGACCGAGGGCGCGGCGCGCAACCTGATCGCCGTGCTGGAAGCGGCTGGCTCCTCGGTCGAGCACATCCTGCAACTGCGCGTCTATGTGCGCGGCGAGATCGGCGAGCACCTGGAAACCGTGGCGCCCATCCTGGTGCGATACCTCGGCTTGCCGCGCCCGGCCCTGACCGGGATCGGCGTGGCCTCGCTGGCGTCGCCCGATACGCTGGTCGAAATCGAAGCGGTCGCCAAGCGCCGCGCCTGGAATGTTTAGTAAACTCGCTAAACAAATCGCTCAAGACACGGTAGAGATTGCTCCGAAACCAGACTCCACATATAAGTTGCGGATGGGCATAATGCAACTAGGACAGGCAGCGCGCATCGCTGCCACCACGTGTGGAGACATCATGACGGCCAGACGCCATTTCGGACAACTTTCGATCGCCGCCAGCGCGGCTTTTTTGTTTAGTGCGGCGCCGCTCCACGCGGCTGCGCCGGGCAGCCCGGCGGAGGCGGTGAATGTCTTCATCGGCACCGGTGGCGACGGCCACACCTTTCCCGGCGCCAGCCGTCCGTTCGGCATGGTGCAGCTCAGCCCCGACACCCAGCACCGCCATTTCCGCCAGAGCTATCCCTGGGCTGCCGGCTACAACCATGCCGACAGTTCGATCCTCGGCTTCTCGCACACCCACTTCTCGGGCAGCGGCCACTCGGACCTCGGCGACGTGCTCCTGATGCCCTACAGTGGCGAGACCAAGCTGGAGCCGGGCTACCCGGAACGCCCGTTCTCGGGCTACCGTTCGCGCTTCTCTCACGACCAGGAAAAGGCCGAACCGGGCTACTACGCCGTGCGCCTGAAGGACCACGAGGTGGACGTCGAGCTCACCGCCAGCGAGCGCGTGGGCCTGCACCGCTATCAATTCAAGGCCGGCGAGCCGGCCAAGGTGTTGCTCGACCTGCGCACCAGCATCTACCACTACGACGAGAAGAACCTGTGGGCGCGCCTGCGCGTACGCAACAGCACCACGATCACCGGCATGCGCGAGACGCGCGGCTGGGCGCCCGGCCGCCAGGTGCACTTCGCGATCCAGTTCTCGCGCCCGATCGACACCCGCCAGCTGTTGAACCGCGAAGAAGCGATTCCCTACCGCGGCTTCGCCCAACCGGGCAAGACGCCGGGCGACAAGGCGATGGTCGAAGGCAAGCAGTTGATGGCCGACTTCAACTTCGGCGTGCCGGACGATGGCGCCCTGCTGGTCAAGGTCGCGCTGTCGGCGGTGAGCGAAGACAACGCCATCGCCAACCTGGCCGAGATGCCGGGCTGGGACTTCGACGCCGAGCGCGAGCGCGCCGGCAAGGCCTGGAACGATGCGCTGGGCGCCGTGAAGGTCGAGGCCGAGGGCCCGATGCGCACCAAGTTCTACACCGCCCTGTACCACAGCATGCTGGCGCCGTCGTTGTTCATGGACCTGGACGGCAGCTACCGCGGCCCGGACAACCAGGTGCACAAGGCGAAGAACTTCCGCTTCCACTCGACCTTCTCGCTGTGGGATACCTACCGCGCGCTGCACCCGCTCTTGACCATTGTCGCGCCCGAGCAGCGCAACGCCGACTTCGTCAATTCGCTGATCGCCTCGCAGCAGCACAGCCCCTACGGCATCCTGCCGGTATGGCAATTCCACGGCCTGGAAACCTGGACCATGATCGGCTACCACGCGGTGCCGGTGATCGCCGACGCCTACATGAAAGGCATCCGTGGCTTCGACGCCGACAAGGCGCTGGCCGCGATGACCGCCAGCGCCGAATACGGTCCCTACGGCGGCCTGGAACACTATATGAAGCTGGGCTACGTGCCGATCGACCTCGAAAAAGAAGCGGCATCCAAGACGGTCGAATATGCCTACGACGACTGGACCATCGCGCGCATGGCCGAGAAGATGGGCAGGAAGGACATCGCACGCCGTTACTACAAGCGCGCCCAGAACTACCGCAATGTGTTCGACCAGGAGACCGGCTTCATCCGCGCCCGCAAGTCCTCCGGCGAATTCCGCACGCCGTTCAACCCGGAGCTGTCGAACTTCGGCAGCGACTACACCGAGGGCAGCGCCTGGCAGTATTCCTGGTATATGCCGCACGATAACGCCGGCCTGATCGCCTTCCTGGGCGGCGATGCGGGCCTGGTGAGCAAGATCGACCAGGTGTTCGACGCCAAGGTAGACGAGACCGTGTACGCCCACATGGAAGACATCTCGGGCCTCATCGGCCACTACGCCCACGGCAACGAGCCATCGCACCACGTGGCCTACCTGTACAACTTCGCCGGCGCGCCTTGGCGCACCCAGGAACGCCTGGCCAACATCATGGCGACCCAGTACAGCGACAGGCCGGACGGCCTGTCGGGCAACGACGACCTGGGACAGATGTCGGCCTGGTTCGCCTTCACCGCGCTCGGCTTCTATCCGGTGGCGCCGGGCAGCAACGAGTATGTGCTGGGCCGGCCCTTCCTGGACAAGGCGGTCCTGAACCTGCCGAACGGGAAGCGCTTCACGGTGCGCGCCGACAAGCTTTCGAGCGCCAACGGCTACGTCGGCCGCGTGACCCTGAACGGCAAGCCCCTGCCCCGCACCTTCATCCGCCACGAAGACATCATGGCTGGCGGCGAACTGGTGTTTACCATGCAGTCGACGCCCAACAAGGACTGGGGCAAGGAACAGGACGCCCGACCCTACACCCAGACCAGGTATTGATCCAGGGAGCGGCGCCGTGGCGCGCGCGCAGCGACGACGACCGAGTCCCCGGCCGGGCAAGCAGCCTAGAAGTGGTATTCGGCGCGGATCATCGGTGTGCTGGCGCGCTGCCCGCGCCCGCCGGTGGTCGCGCGGGTATTCCCGAACTTGTTGTTCCAGAACTGGTATTCGAATCCGACGCGGAAGCGGTTCTTCTTCTGGCCGACATGGTAGCCGACGTCGTACATCAGCTGCATGTCGATGTTGGTCTCGGCCCCGGTCGGGTTGCCGGTTTCATCCAGCCCCTTCTCGGCGATGAAGTTGGCATAGCCCTCGAAGGCCCAGCGTTCATCCAGCGGAATGCCCCAGCTCAGGTTGAGCATGGGGTGGTTGTCGTACTTGTACCGTCCGCGCACCTCGGAGATCGGGGCGAAGGCGCCGCTCGGCGCATTGCTTTCGCGGATCAGGAAAATGCTGGCGCTGAGGAATCCCGGCACGTCCCACATCAGGGTCGGCCCGACCACCAGCATGCGCTTGCGTGAGTTGTAGCCGACGTCGCGCTTGGTGTTCACGTCGAAGCCGGCGGTGAGACCGACTCCCTTCACCCTCCCGAAGCGGAGCTCGCGCCCGCTCAGCGCGCCGATGTCGAGCGTGTGGCGATACAGCAGGTAGGCTTCCTCGGCGCCGGAGCCGCCGCCGAGCGAGCGCGGATCGTTGCGGTCCGATTTGAGCCAGTCGAGGTTGAGGTAGTTGCTGCCGTACTTGTAGCCGCTGGCGTGGGTCAGCGCCAGCACGTGCTTGTCGATGTGCCCGGCATTGAATGGTTCGGCGAAGCGGCTGCCGTAGCGCCAGCTGACGGCGGTGTCGCTCCAGTCGAGCGCCTGCGCCGGTCTGGCCGTGAGACCCGCGGCCAGCAGGCAGATGCCGCAGCCGAAGGCGCGAATGACGATGTTCATGATTCTCGATCCTTTGCGTCGGGCGCCGCCTGGAACGGCTCCGGCGTACCCGCAAGGCGCAATTCTACCTTGTGGTCACGCCGGTCGTCCTGCAGCACGATGCGCCAGTCGGGGCACGGCTGGTCGTCAAACAGCAGGACTTCGGGGCCGTCCGTGGCGCGTACCGTGATCAGATAGAGCGCGCCGCGATGGCGATAGCGCAGGCTGAAGCCTTCCCATCCCGGCGCCATGTGCGGCCGCAGGTGCAGGCGGACGTCATGCCGCTCCAGGCCCAGCAATGCCTCGACCAGCAACAGCCAGGTCCATGCGGCCGAGGCGGTGAAGTGGCCGCCGATGGCGCGGCCCGCGTGCGGCGCGATCGTGCGCAGGCCGCCGCTCATCAGGTACGGTGGACCGTCGCCGCGCGCCGCGGGATCGAGCATCTGCGCCAGTTGCCAGGCGCGATCCCGTTCGCCCAGCCGCGCCAATCCGGCCGCGGCCCAGGCCGTGGCGCGATGATCCTGGCCGGGGCTCGATACCACGCGCTCGCTCCACTCGCCATCGACCGGTGGGTCGCAGCGCAGCAGCGCGTGATCGGATCCCAGGCGCCGTACGGCTGCGTGCAGTGCATGCGCCCCCTGTTCCGCCCCGGCTTCGAGCGCCCAGCATTGGGTCGACAGCTCGGCGCGGCAGGCGGCGTTGGCGATCGAACCGAGGGCGGTGCTGCTGTCCAGCCAGGTCCAGCGATACCAGTCGCCGTCCCAGCCGTGTTCCTCGCACTGCGCGCGCAGCGCCAGCGCGGCGCCGCGGCAGGTGGTGGCGAAACCGAAGTCGCCGCGCCGGTCGGCCACGTCGGCGAAGCGCTGCAGCACGGTGGCCATGAAATAGCCCAGGCGGACGCTCTCGACGCGGCTCGGTACGCCCTCGTCGTGCAGGCGCGCCGCCGCCGGCGGCAGGCCGCGCGGCCCGAAGCGCAGGCAGCCGCGCAGGCCGTGCACGCAGTGCTGGTACAGGTCGTCGCGGTCCGACAGGCGCGCCGACAGCAGCGCATGGTCTCCGGTGACGGTGAGATAACGCGCCAGCGCGTAAGGCAGCCACAGGAAGTCCTCGACCCAGGAGGACATCGTGTATTCCTGCGCCGCGCGCAGCAGAGCGTCACGCAGCAGTTCGGGCCGCGCATGCACGCAGGCCAGGGCCGACTGCAGGCGCGTGGCGGTATCGCGTTCACCCATCATCACGCTGATGGCCTGATACGGCAGCCAGCAATTGATGCGCAGGTCGAGCGCGGGGTCGGGCGTGTGGACGGTGACGACGCCGAGGGTGACGTCCCACCAGTCGCGCAGGCGCTGCCACGCGGCATTGGCCGCCTGCGCACCGCCATGCTGCTGCACGACGGCGCTGGCGTCCAGCGCGCCGGGGCCGGCCACGCCCAGCATGAAGACCAGTTCGCAAGTGGCGCCCGGCGCCAGGGTGACGGCGACCTGCAGCGCGGCGCACGGGTCGAATCCCGCCCCGGCGATGTCGGACAGGCCGCTGCGGACGAGGGCCGCCGGCCGCGCGATCGACCCGAGGGAGCCGATGAATTCCTGGCGGTCGCAGGTCACGGCGACCTGCTCGGCGTCGACGTGGAAGAACGCGACCTTGTCGTGGAAAGCCATGCCGAAAGCATTGCGGGCAAGCAGCGCGCCACTGGCCAGATCGCGTCCTGTCACCACCTGCAGGCCGGGCGGCGCCTGCGGGTCGTCCAGGAGCCACTCCAGGTAGCCGGTCGCACTCAGGCGGCGCGGCGCGTCGCTGTCGTTGCGCAGGCACAGGACGCTGTACTTGAGCGGCGCATCCTGGGCGACGAAGCAGCGCAGTTCGGAATGGATGCCGTGGGCGTGGTGTTCGAACACGCTGTAGCCGATGCCGTGGCGGGTCGTGTACGGCCCGGGCGACGGCGCCGGCCACGGTGTCGGCGACCAAATGGCGCCGTCGTCCTCGTCGCGCAGGTAGAAGGCTTCGCCGCCCTGCGGCGCGACGGCGTCCTCGCTGCCGGCGGTCAGGCGCGTGCCGCGATCGCCGCACCAGCTGACGGCATGGCCGCGTTCCGAGACGATGCTGCCGAACTCCTGGTTGGCCAGCAGGTTGACCCACGGCGCGCCAGGCGCGACGATTTCTGGGCTGCTGCGCACCACATACTCGCGGCCATCCGGCGTGAAGCCGCCAATGCCGTTGTCGAACATGAGTTCTGGCCCAACCGGCTCCTGCGGCGCGGCGACCCACGCCGGCGCCTGCGTGGCGGGCACGAATGGCGACGCCGATGCGCTGCTGGCGCGCTCGGCGCGGCGCAACTGGTCGGCCAGGTCGCCACGCTCGCTGAAGAGCAGCACGCTCGCGGCGGCGCGCAGCAGGATGCGGTCTTCGCGTGGCACGTCTTCCTTCAGGTACAGGTGCAGGCCGCCGGGCTGGTCGAAGCTGGATGGATCGACCAGCGGCACGGCCAGATGCATCAGCGCCTCGCGTACCGCGCGGCTGTCGCACAAGACCAGCAGGTCGACCGCCAGGCCGCGGCTGCGCCAGTAGCCGTGCGCCTGCAGCAACTGGCGCGCCAGGCCCGTATCCGGCCCTGCTCCCAGCTGGAGCAGCAGCAGCGGGAATTCACCCAGGACGCCGTAGGCCTGCAGGTCGCCCCGCCCGCGCAGGTTGCGGGCGATGATGGCCGGATCGGCGCGCAGCGCCAGCATCGGCTGCAGCAGGCAGCCGGCCAGGCGATTGATCGCCTGCGCATCGGCCTCTCCCAGCTCGACGCGGCGCAGCTCGGCCTGGGCCAGGGTCCAGGCGGCCTCGATCGCGTGGTCGACCTCATGTCCGGCGCCGTAGCGCGCCGCCAGCTCGCGCGCCAGCGCCCGGCTGGAGGCGGCGCCCAGCACCAGGTCGACCGTGACTTCCTGCTCGGGCGCCAGGGTCACCGTGCGCCGCAGCGCCAGCAGCGCTTCGTCGGGTTCCGGATCCACGCCGGGCAGCGCGCCGCCCTGGACCACGGCCTGCGGCAGGTGAAGCGCATGGCCACGGCCGATGAAGCGCGCACGGCTCGTTTCCACGCTGGGCTGGCCCGCCGCCTCGCGCACGGTCATGCGGTGCACGAGCACGGGTGCGTCCGGCGCGGTCAAGCACAGCAGGCTGTCGGTGGCGCCATCGAACTCGATCCGGATGCTGCTGCGCCCCCCCTCTTCCAGTGGTGGCCCGGCCAGCGCCATGCAACTGGTCAGCTCCAGCGTGCGCGGTTCAGGTGCGCGGTTGACGATGCGGATGCGGCGCAGCTCGACGTCGTCGCCAGGCGCCACCACCGCATCGGTGCGCATCTCGATGCCGTGGTCCACGCGGCGCAGACTGGCCCGCCCTTCGGCCAGCACCGCCTCGACCTCGTCGGGCGGGGCCGCGCCGGCCAGCACGACGTTGGCCCAGGTGGCGCCGGTGGCGCTGTCGCGCACATGGCAGGCCAATCCCGTCTCGCCGTGACCGGCGCGCGTCAGCCGCAGGCCTTCCCAGTTGCTGACGGCGGCCCCGGCGCTGTCCAGCGCCAGGTGGTAGCGGCCATTCGACAGCAGCTGGACTTCGGGCAGCGGCGACGCATCCGGCTTGAGCACGCGCGAATAGGGACGGGTCGCTGCAATGCCGCCGGCGGCCACGCCCGCATCGAAGCGCAGGGGCGGCTCGGCGCCGGAGCCAGGCGACGCTTCCTGCAGCAGGCCGAATGCGGCGCGCAGTTCAGGGTCGCGCTGGAAGCGGCGCTGCATCGGTTCGCCCTGCAAATGGCACGCCAGCGCCAGCAGCGTTGACGCCTGGTGCCGTGCCAGCTGGGCCCGCACCACCACCTGGCGCTCGCCCTGCGGCAGGCGCGCCGGCGCATACTCGAGCGCTTCATAGAAACCGGTCTCGCCCAACAGGCCCTGCTCGGCCATGCGGCGCAGATTGCTGGCCGCCAGCGCCGGCGCCACGGCCAGCGCCAGCGCGGCGCCGTGGGGCGCGGCGACCAGGTCATCGTCCGGGCGCCGCCTCAGGGCCGCGGCATTCAGGCCGAAATGCTGGACGCGATAGCGCGCCGCCGCATCGACCGCATTGCAACCCGATTCCGTGTAACCCCACACCAGACCATTATTCTTGGCGTGGGCGGCCTGCAGGCGCACCAGCGCCTGGCCGGCATCGTCAAGCAGCGTGTCGCGCCAGGATGGCATGATGAGTTGTGGCGCCAGCACGTCGGCCAAGGCGCCGGCGCGCGACAGCAGCAGCGCGCCGGCGCCGGTCATCCTCAGCGGGCGGCCGAGCAACCACCAGTGCCCCTGCGGCAGCTGGTTCTGGGCGACGGCGGCGAAGCTGGCCATGCGCGCCTCGGAGGCCAGCAGGTCGCAGCTGTCACTATCCAGTCGCTTGTCGCGCACGTAGCAACCCGCGGCCAGGTGGCCGCTGGCGGGGTCGACCAGCGCGCCAAACTCTGCGCGCGCCGCTGCCCGCGCCCGCACCGCCAGGGCCACGATCCGGTCCAGGCGTTCGCGCGCGCAGGCACTGCCCGCCTCGACCAGCTGGGCCAGGCCCTCGTTGCCGGACGGCGGCGCCAGCGCCGCCAGCTCACGCAAGGTCGGGATGTGGGTCAGGCTGGCGTCGAACACGTATTCCTGCGCCGCGCGGGTCCACGGCGTCAGCGCATACAGGTCTTGCAGCTGCGCCTCGCACTGGCGCGCCAGGCGCGCGGTCCAGGCGCGCAGCGCGGGGTCGGCGTCGGGAGCCAGGCCGGCATCCAGCTCGGCCGCTTTCGCGGACACAGCGCGCAGGCAGTCGGCCAGGCCCGGCAGGGTGTCGGTGGCGCGACAGCTTCCGGGCGCCAGCGCCGCGTCGACCGCGTCCAGCGCCGGCGCCAGGCCGGGCGGGACATGTTCGCGCACCACCAGCAGCGTGGCGCGGATGCCATCCAGCGCGGCGGCGTCGAGGATGGGCCGGTCCGGCAATTCATCGAGGCCGGCGGCGAAAGTGCGCAGCGCCAGCACCAGGCCGCCGCTGGCGGCGGTGTCGACATACGCCGGTTCGACCGGGCCGAGCCTGACGCCGTCGTACCAGTGCAGGAAGTGGCCGTTCCAGCGTTCCAGCAGCGCCATCGACGCCAGCGATCGTTCCGTGCGTTCAAGCAAGCCGCCCAGCGACAGATAGCCGAAATCGCGCGCGCTCAGGGTCGCCAGCAGGCCCAGGCCCATGGCGGCCGGCGACAGGCGGTCGTCGACGGTGGCTTCGGCGTGCTCGAACACGGCTTCCGGCGCCAGCCCGTGCCTGCCCACGCCATGCTGTTCGAAGAAGGCCCAGCTACGCCGCGCCAGGGTGCGCAGGAACAGGGTATGTCCTTTCGCCAGGCGCATGCCGCGCCGCGCCGGCTGGCTGGTCCACCAGGCCAGCACCGGCGACAGGAACCACACCAGCAGCAGTGGCGCCGTCGCGAACAGGGCGTAAGGGTTGGCGAAGGTCAGCAGCACGGCAACGCCGACCGCCAGCAGCGGCGCGAACCACATCGTGCGCCAGTTGTTGTCCATCGCGCTGCTGGCGCGCGCCAGCCCCGCGGGACGCGACTCGAGCAGCTTGCGCCGGCTCACGTCGCGCCGCCACAGGCCGCGCACGACCGCATCGGCGTCGACCCAGGCCGTATGCGGCAGGAAAGCCAGCGCCAGGGCGGCGCGTACCAGGGTCACGCGCGCGCTGCGCAGCCAGCCATCGAGATGCTGACGCAGCGGCGCATCGGGGGCACGGCTTGCCAACGCCGCCAGCATGTCCAGCAGCGCCGGCAGCCAGACCGGCGCCAGGATCGCCGTGGTCCAGAACACGGGCGCGGCCAGCAGGCTCCAGCACAGCACCAGGAGGGCGATCGCGCCCGGCGCGGCCAGGCTCCCGGCCAGATGGTCGAACAGGCGCCAGCGGACCCGCGCCCCGCGCAAGCCATCGGCGCCGGGCCCCAGCCGGCGCGCCTCTTGCCAGGCGGCGCGCAAGGCGCGATGGCGGCGCAGCACGTGTTCGCCGTAGCTGCCGGGGTGCGCGGCCTCCAGGCGCAGGTCGGCCACGCTGGCGGCGCGCAGGCGGTCTTCCTCGACGGCACCGGGTTCGGCCCGGCCTTCGTCGCGCAGCTCGAGGCCCATCGCACGGCGCCAGGCATCGACGTCGTAGATGGCGGCCCAGCCATGACTCGCGTCCGGCCACAGGCGTTCGTAACGCAATGCGCCCCCGGCCGACAAGGCGGTGTCGAGGTCAAGCAGCAGCATGGCATGCCCTTCCAGCACCCGGCCCGCTTCGTCCTGCAGCGGACGCTGGAGCGGGTGCGCCATCGCCGCCACCAGGCTGCGCGCGGCGTCGCGCGCCAGCCTGGTATCGGCATCGAGTGCGATCACGTAGCGCATCTCGGCGCCGGCCCCGGTATGGCCGGCCGCGAACAGGAAGCGTTCGCGCGCGCCGCACAGCCAGGCGTTCAGGTCGGCCAGCTGGCCGCGCCGCCGTTCGCGGCCGATCCAGGCCTGCTGGTCTTCGCTCCAGGCGCGCGGGCGCGCCAGCAGCATGAAGGGACCGTGCCGTTCGTCGCCATGCCGGCGGTTCAGCGCCTCGATCGCAGCACGCGCCCCATCCAGCAGCGCGGCATCGAGCGGCGTCGTTTCTGCAGGCGCGTCGGGCAGGTCGAGCAGCAGGCAAAAGCGCAGGCGCGGATCGCGATTGCCCAGATAGCGCACCTCGAGGTCTTCGCACAGCGTGACCAGGTGCGCGGCATCGCGCGCCTGGGCCGACACCGCCACCATCGTGTGCGCATCCTCGGGGATGCCGGCGGCGACTTCGATGCGCGGCGTGGCCTGCGGCCGGGCGAGCCAGCGCCCCGCCATGTCAGCCAGCGCACGCGCCAGCCCGGCGGCGACCGGCAGCGCCAGGATGCCCATCAATACCAGCAGCAGCGGCCCAGCCCCGCCCTGCCAGGCATGGACCAGGCCCGCGCCCGTGAATAGCAGGGCCAGGACCGCGGTCGCGGCGATCTGCATGCCGGTCGAGACGCGCTGCAAGGTGGCGCGCACGCGCGTTGTCGCGCCACGCCCTCCCCGCAGCCTGGCCTCGAGCGTCGCCAGGCCAGGCCCGGCCAGGTAGTGGCCAACATGGCGAATCCGCGTATCGAGCCCACCCTCGCCCGGCGCGCGGTGGATGCTGGCCAATGCGATGGCTTCCTGCGCCACCTCGACCTCGCTCACCCGATTCGTGCGCGCCAGGCGGGCGACCGTGTGCCGGTAGCGGTCGCGCGTGGCACCGTCCATGCGCGTATAACTACCGTCCGGGTCGTCCCGCAGCAACGCGTCGACCGCACCCAGGCGCTCGGCGAAAGCGCGCCAGTCGACACCGCCCAGCGCGCGCAGGCTGGCCAGGCCATTGCCGGCCGAGATGGCGTCTTGCGCTTCTTCGCTGCGCTCGCCCTGCGCCAGCTGGGCGATGTTGCCCTGCCGGTCCGCCAGGCGCGCATCGATCCAGTCCAGCACTTGCGCCAGCGGCGCACGCCGGCCCTGCAGGCGGCGCGCCAGTTCGACGACGAACGCGCCGTCGTCGGTGTCCGCAGCGCGCGCCATGTCGGCGAACAGCAGCACCAGGTCGCCGGGGCGGGTTTCGGCGGTATCGAGGAAACGTGCGGCCCAGGCGGCGGCCCGCGCGCGGCTGGCGCAGGCCGCCGCCGCGCGCGTTGCCAGGGTGGCCAGCCGATCGAGCAACGCGAGGCGTAGCAGCGCGGGCAGCGCATCCAGTTCGGCGATGCGCAGCAGCGGCCCTTCCTGGCTGGTGGACAGATAATGCGCCAGCTCTTCGGTATCGACCTGTCCGTCGCCGCGCGCGACCTCCTCGCTCACCAGCTGCCAGATGCGCGCGGCGCCGTCCGGGGCCGTCGCGCGCAGGTCGGCGACGACAGGCCGCAACTGCGCGCGCGCCAGCCGCAACTGGGCGTCGAGCAGGTGGTAGCCATCGAGCAGGCGTGCGCCGGCCGGCGGCAGGACGGCGCCGGCGCGCATGGCGCGGTCGAGCGCATCGCAGGAACGCGCGATACCCTCCGCCTGCGCGGCGAGCAGCGCCACCAGGGCCTTGGCGCCGGCGCCAAGCGGCGCGTGCTGCCCGGCGGGCATCTTGTCGTTCTTAACTTTCAACGGGGACCTCGGGACAGAGGCGTGCGCGATGGACCGCCGGACGACGGGGCGCCCGGGGCGGTTCAGGGCAAGAAACCAGACGGAAAACGCTGGGTGCGCACGGCTGACTCCATGCTAGGGAAAGGGCCGGGAAGTTACCGTGCGCTGGCGTACACACACCGCCTGCCGGGCCGGCAGGCGGTCAAGCAAGGCTCAGACGGCGAGCGCGAATCCGCCGGCCAGCGAGCAGGCGCGCGGATGGCCGAGCGCGCGCAGGGTGCGCGCGGCGCGGGCGCTGCGTGCGCCGCTGCGGCACACGAACAGCAATGGACGGGCATCGGCGCCCAGCCAGGCGCTGGCATGTTCGGCCACGCGCGCCAGCGGCACGTTGAGCGCTGCGCGGCCATGCAGCGCCACCGCACCGGCCACGCTGTGTTCACGCACGCAGCGCACATCGACCACGACGGCGTCGGGGTGAGCCGCGAGCCAGCCGCGGGCCATCGCCGCATCGAGTTCCATGCCGGCGTCCAGCGCGGGATCCGCCTGCCCCGCCTCTCCCGGCGCCGCCGGTGAAGTGGGCAATGCCAGCGCAGCGCCGCAGCGCGCGATGCGCTCGCACGCCAGGTCGAGCGTGGCGTCGTCCAGCAACGGGCCGAACGACAGGCGCACCGCCGACGCGCTGCGCCAGGCCGGCATGCCCATCGCATCGAGCACATAGCTCGGTGCGGCCTTCGATGCGGCGCAGGCCGAACCGGCGCTGACACGCACGCCGGCCGCGTCGAACAATTCCAGCAGTTCGGCGCTGGTGACGCCGGGGACCGAGAAATTGAGCGTGGTGGGCAAGGCATGCGCCAATGGCGCGTTGAACACGATGTCGGGAAAAGCGTCGGTCAAGGCGTCCACCAAACGCATGCGACAAGCCTGCAGCGCCGCCGCGCCAAGAAAGGTGTCGCCACGCTCGAGCGCCTCGAGCACTGCGCCCAGCGCCGCGATCCCGGGCATGTTCTCGGTGCCGGACCGCTGGTCTTCTTCTTGCCCGCCGCCGCAGATCAGCGGCGTGAACGGGGCGCTTTCGCGCACGTACAGCATGCCGATGCCTTTCGGTGCATACAGCTTGTGGCCGGAGAATGGCGCGTAATCGATGCGGCTCGCGCCCAGCGCCAGCGGCAGCTTGCCGAGCGCCTGCACGCAATCGACCATCCACAGCGCCGGGCTGGCCGTATCAACCAGCACGGCCGCGATGCCGTCCAGGTCGGACACGACGCCGGTCTCGTTGTTGGCGGCCATGGTGCACACGAAAGCGAGGCGCGGCGCCAGCGCGCGCAGCACCTCGAGTCGGTGGCGGCCATCACCGTCGACCGGCAGCACGCGCAGTTCGAGGCCGGTGCCGAGCAGGCGGTTCCAGTGCGCCAGGCTTTCGGACACCGCCTTGTGTTCAGTGGCACCGACCAAGGCGATGTTTGCAAGCGCGTTACCGCTTGCATCGCCACGCGCGCGCCGCTCGCGCACCGCGCACAGCGCCGACAACACCGCGGTCTGGATGCCTTCGGTGGCGCCGCTGTTGAACATCAGCCGTCCGCTTGGCGCGCCCACGACTCGCCGTGCGCAGGCACGCACGCGCTCGCGCAACGCCCGGGCGCGCAGGCCGGTCGCATGGCTGCTGCTCGGATTGCCGAAACAGTCCTGCATCGCGGCCATGGCGGCGGCGGCCGCGGCAGGCAGCACGGGCGAAGTCGCATTGGTGTCGAGGTAGATTTCGGTGGTCATGGATTAGCTGCCAAAAACATAAAAAAAGGTGTCGCACAACACGTTCTTGTCCAGTAATATGGTACGGAGTTATGCCGATCGAAACGTCCCAAATTTCTCGATTTGTGGGCAGTTAATAGAATAATTATTCTCATGATGACGCTTTGCGGAATATGAACTCACTCGATAAGTTTGATTGTGCGATTCTTGCCGCCTTGCAGGCGGACGCCACCCTCTCCATTTCGGGGCTGAGCGAAAAGGTCGGCCTGTCCAGCACGCCTTGCTGGAAACGCGTGAAACGCCTCGAAGAAGATGGCTATATCGAAAGCCGCGTCAGCATCGTCAACCGCCAGAAGGTCGGCTTGCCGGTGACGGTATTCGTGAGCGTCAAGACCACCGAGCACGACGAAAAATGGCTGTCGCGCTTCGCCGCCGCCGTGATCGCGCTACCCGAAGTGCTGGAATTCCACCGCATGAGCGGCGACGTCGACTACCTGCTCAAGGTCGTCACGACCGATATCGCCGGCTACGACCGGTTCTACAAGAAGCTGATCAAGACCGCGCGCCTGACTGGCGTGTCGTCCGCCTTCTCGATGGAACAGATCAAGTCGACCACCGCCCTGCCGCTCGAACTGATCTCGCACGGCGTGCCGGCCTGAGGTTATTCGGAGTCTTTACGCCGCCCGCGTGCTTTCGCGCGGCGTGCGATCGTGCGATGATGGCGGCCGTTGACATCAACGGAGACCAAGGGAATGCGATCGAAAATAAAGATGGCGCCGCTGGCGCTGGCGGCGTTGTTCGCCGGGCAGGCCACCGCAGCTGAACAAGTCGTGAAGATCGGCGTGAGCGGCCCGCTATCGGGTTCCAACGCCTTTGCCGGCAAGGACAATGAAAACGGCGTGCGCCTCGCCATCGAGGAACTCAACGCACAGAAGATCCAGGTCGGCGCCAATGTGCTGCGCTTCGTGCTGCAGTCCGAAGACGACGCGGGCGACCCGAAACAGGGCGTGACCGTGGCCCAGAAATTCGCCGACGCCGGGGTCAAGTTCGTGCTCGGCCCCTACAACTCGGGCGTGGCGATTCCGGCCTCGCGCGTCTACAACGACAACGGCATCCTGATGTCGACCGTCGGCACCAACCCCAAGATTACCGCCGCCGGCTATCCGACGGTGTTTCGCATCGTGGCCAGCGATACCCAGGTCGGCGCCTCGGTCGCCGGTTATGCGGCCAAAGAGCTCAAGATCAGGAACATCGGCGTCATCGACGACCGCACGGCATTTGGCCAGGGCATCGCGATGGAGTTCAAGCGCCAGGCGCAGAAGGCCGGCATCAAGGTCGCCGGCCACGAGTTCACCAACGACAAGGCAAGCGACTTCGCCGCCATCCTGACGTCGCTGCGCGCCAAGAAGGTCGACGCCATCTTCTTCGGCGGCTACGCCCCCCAAGGCGCGCCGATGGCGCGCCAGATGAAGCAGCTGGGCCTGAACGTGCCGCTGCTCGGCGGCGACACCCTGTGCAGCCCCGAGATGGCCAAGCTGGGCGGCGCCGCGGTCGGCGAGAACGTACGCTGCGCGCAGGCCGGCGCCATTGTCGCCAAGCAGCCCGGCGGCCCGGCCTTCCTGGCCAGCTACAAGAAGCGCTTCGGACGCGATCCGGACGTCTACGCGCCGTCGTTCTACGACCAGACCAAATTCATCGCCCAGGCGGTCCAGCAGGCCAAGTCGGTCGACGCCAAGCAGGTCGGCGCCGCGATGCATGCGATCAGCTACCAGGGCGTGGTCGGCACCTACGGCTACGACGCCAAGGGCAACCTCAAGAAGACGGCGGTGACGGTGTACACCTTCAAGAACGGCGCATTGACGCCGCTGGCCAGTTACTGACCATCACAAGGACAAGAAAATGAGAGAGAACTTCAGGCTCGGCGTGCTGGCAACGGCCGCCCTGCTCGCCTGCGCCCCGCTTCAAGCCGCACCCGCGGCCGATGCCACGCCCGCCAAGCAGAAAGTCGCCACGACCGAAGCCGGCAAGGCGATCAATAAACTGGTCGACGACTACTATGAAGCCTATGCGCGCTTCGAGCCGGTATGGGCGACCGAGAGCGGCGATGGCCGCTTCTTCGACCAGCTCGGCCTGTCGATCGCGCCGAAGAACCGCGAGGCTCAGTTCGCGCTGTACCGCGGCTACCTGAAGCGCCTGGCCACGATCCCGCGCGAGCGCCTGAATGCGCACGAGCAGGCCAGCTACGACATCGTCAAGTTCGAGCTCGAGACCGCGCTGCGCCTGGGCGCCTTCCCCGAGCACCTGCTGCCGCTGGACCAGATGTTCAACATGCCGGCGTTCATCGCGAACTACGCCGGGGGCGAAGGCGCGCAGCCCTTGTCGACGCCGAAGGACTACCGCAACTACCTGCAGCGCCTGGACCAGATGGTGCCGTACATCGACCAGGCAATCGCGAACATGCGCGAAGGCGTGAAGCTGGGCGTCGTGCATCCACGCGAACCGATCCAGTCGCTGCTGCCGCAACTCAAGCAGCTGGTGGCTGCCAAGGCGGACGACAGCATCTTCTATTCGCCGATCAAGAACCTGCCCGCCGGCTTCTCCGCCGCGGACAAGCGCAGCCTGACCGACGCCTATCGCAAGACGATCGGCGACAAGCTCAATCCGGCCCTGCAGCGCCTGGCGGACTACGTCGAGAAGGATTACCTGCCGCAGACCCGCACCACGGCCGGCTGGAACGCGTTGCCGAACGGCGCCGAGTGGTACAAGGCGCGCGTGGCAGCAATGACCACGACCGACATGACGCCCGATCAGATCCACGCCATCGGCCTGAAGGAAGTGGCGCGCATCCAGGGCGAGTACGGCAAGATCGGCCCCAGGATGGGCTACACCGGCCCGGCCGCCGGCCTGCCGAAATGGGTGTCGGAGCAGCCGAAGTACAAGCCGTTTACCTCCGACCAGCAGGTGATCGAGGTGTTCCAGAAGCTGGACGCCCAGGTGCGCACCAAGCTGCCGGCCCTGTTCACCCTGATGCCGAAGGCGCCGCTGGAAGTGCGCCTGGAGCCGGAACTGACGCGCGAAACCGCCTCGGATCACTATTCGGCGCCGGCGGCGGACGGCTCGCGTCCGGGGGTGTTCTGGTCGGTGGTGAACGATCCGACCAAGTATGGCCGCACCGGCATGGTCACGCTGTACCTGCACGAAGGCCAGCCGGGCCACCACTTCCACATCGCCCTGCTGCAGGAACTGGGCCTGCCCAACTTCCGCAAGTTCGGCGGCAATACCGCCTTTACCGAAGGCTGGGCGCTGTACGCCGAGACCCTGGGCAAGGAGATGGGCCTGTTCGAGCAGCCCGAGGATTACTTCGGTCACCTGAACGACGAGATGCTGCGCGCCGCGCGCCTGGTGGTCGACACCGGCATGCATACCAAGGGCTGGAGCCGCGACCAGGCGATCAAGTATTTCCGCGATACGCTGGGCTATGCGGAACTGGAGGCGCGCGCACAGATCGAGCGCTATATGGTGATGCCGGGCCAGGCGCTGGCGTACAAGATCGGCTCGCTGAAGATCATGGAACTGCGCCAGCGTGCGCAGGCGGCGTTGGGCGATAAGTTCAGCCTGCCGAAGTTCCATGAGGTGGTGCTGGACGAAGGCACCTTGCCACTGGCGGTGCTCGAGGCGAAGGTCGATCGCTGGATCGCGGCGTCGAAGTAAGCGCGATCGAACTTTCCTGCTCCTAAACCAGGGTCGTCCCCGCCTGCTCGGGGACGACGTTCAGGTGTTGCGGCTTGATGTGAATGCGCCTCAGCGCGCGATCATGAACACCGGATAGCGGTTCCACTCCGGCTCGCGATAGCGTGCGCAGTTCGCATAGATAAAGTCCAGCACCGCTTCCTGGCTGGCCAGCAGCCCCGGATTGGCCGCCTTCCATTCGGCGAATTTCGCGGCCAGTTCGGGTTCATCCAGCAGCAGCTTCTCGGCCTCATCCTCGAACACATAGTCCGAGTAATGCTCTTTCTTCTCCAGCACGCTGTTGAAGAAGCCCCAGCGGAAGAAGCTGTCGTGCGCCAGCGGTTCGAGCGTCTCGACCGCATAGCGCGCCCGGTCCTGGTCCAGCGGCACGAGATAGTCGCCGGCGCGCAGCAAGACCTGGCCGATACGGCGCTCCAGCACCACGTCATCATGGAACAGATGGCCCTCGTACGCGCCCGGACGCGAGGTCACCGAAGCGACCTGGTAGTACGCCACTTCCTGCATCCGGTCCACGTCCACACGCTCCATGCGCACGCCATTCCACTCCAGGCGCTCGATCGCTTCTCGCCACTGCTGCGGCACCACATAAGCCTGCGGCGCCGGCACACTCACGTCGACCGGGAAGCTGTTGTAGTAGGCTATATCGCGCTCCCACGATCTGCTGCGGTCATAGTACAGGCGGGTGTAGTCGCCGATGGCGCTTTTCTTGTACTTGGCTTCATATCCCTTGAAACGAAAGCTCGATGGATTGGCTTCGTCCATCTTCCAGCGCACCGGCCACTGCGCCTGCTTGCGGCCTTCCTCGCGCGCCGCGCGGCGCAGCGCCTGGATCCGATCGGCATTTTTCACGGCAAACTCGAGCGCGACCTCCACCAGCGCCACCATCGACTCATAGCGGTCCTTGAACGGCTTGAGCATATGCGTCTCGGGCATGAAGCCGATCGTATGGTGCAACGCCGCGTAGCCGGTCGAGAAACGCGCCGTCTCGAGGAATTCAGCGATACCGTGGTCCGGGCTGTCCTGCACCGGATTCACGTACGGGCAGGTCGGCCAGCCGCGCGCGTCCATGCCGGCATACATCGCCGGCAGCATCTCGGCGCGCAGGAATTCACCCAGGCCGCCACCCAGCTTGTCGGCCTGGGTGTGGATCAGGGTCATGGTGTAGCTGTAGTCGGCGCCGTTGGACGTATGGGTATCGACCATCACGTCCGGATCCCAGCGCGTGAACAGCTGGTTGAACACGCGCGCGCTCAAGGTGTCGCACTTGACGAAGTCGCGGTTCAGGTCGAGATGACGGCTGTTGCCGCGAAAGCCAAACTGCTCCGGGCCATCCTGGTTCACGCGCGAGGTGTCGGCGCGATTGAAACTGCCGTCCACGTTGTACAGCGGGACGAACAGGAACACGGTCTTGCCCAGTGCAGCCAGTTTCCCGGGCTGGGTGCAAAAGTCGCGCACGATCGCCATGCAGCCGTCGACGCCTTCCGGCTCACCCGGGTGGATACCGTTGTTATTGAAGAAGACCGGGCGGCCCGCGCCCTTGATCGCATCGACGTCGAACACGCCATCGCTACTGATCACGCCCGCGTGGATCGGCACGCCGGCGTCCGACACGCCCACTTTCCCGAAGCGCAAGATGTTCGGATAGGTCGCGGCGAGCGCTTCGTACCAGGCAATGCACTCGGCCCAGGTGGTGGTCTGGTTCAGGTTGCCCTTCTCGTAGGGCGTCAGCAATTCAGTGGACATGATCTTGTTGTTGGTGATGGTTGATGCTTTTGGCACTCAGGAAATCGCCGCCGGCACGGAAGGCGTGTGCGCCTGAGCCGGCAGGTTGAGCGGTAACGCGATCGCGACGTCGGTGCCTTCGCCCGGGCTGGAACGCACGTCGATCGTTCCCTGCAGCGCATAGGCGCGCTCGCGCATGCCGATGATGCCGATGCCCTCCGAGGCGCTGGCGGTGTCGAAGCCGGCGCCGTCGTCGACCACGCGGATGCGCAGCATGCCCTTGCCTTCGTCGAGCAGCAGGCTGACGTGGGCCGAGCGCGCGGCGGCGTGCTTCATGACGTTGGACAGCGCTTCTTGCACGATGCGATAGGCGGAGATCGCCAGCTCGTTCGACAGGCGCGCGAAATCGCCCTCGCTGTGCAGGTCGAAGCGGCAGCCGGACGTGGTGTCGTAGTGGCGCACCATCTCTTCCACCGCGCCGTGCAGGCCGAGCATGTCGAGCACCTCGGGGCGCAGGCGGCGCACCAGGCGCCGGCCGTTGGCGTACAGGTCGAGCGCCAGCTTGGTGATGGCTTCGGATTTGCGGCGGATCTCGTCGACCTCGGGCCCGGGCGGCGCCTTGGCCGCCAGCAGCCCGATCGACTGCGCCTCGAGGCGCGCCGCGATCAGGGACGCATTCAGTTCGTCATGGATCTCGACCGCGATGCTCTTGCGCTCGTCCTCGATGATCTCGTTGACCTTCTGGATCAGTTTGCGCTTGTCGGCATCGGCGCGCAGCGCCTCGTTGCGCGAGGCCAGCAGGTCGCGCGTGCGCTCGGCCACCTTGTTCTCGAGGTCGCGCTTGGATTCGCTCAGGGCCAGCGACATCTCGCCGATCGACGATTGCAGCTCGCCGATCTCGCCGCCGGTGGTCACCGGCGGGTGGACGCGGAAGTTGCCGCCCCGGATCTGGCGCACGGTGCCGATCGCCTCGCGCAACGGCACGATCAGCGAGCGCGCCAGCACCCAGGCCAGGATGCCGCTGGCCCCCAAGGCCAGCGCCGCCATCGACAGTTCGATCTGGAAGCGGTCGGTCTGCTTGGCCATCATGTTCGCCGGCGACATCGTCACCCTCACCCAACCGACGACTTCGGTGGTGAGCGTGGGCGGGCGCGAATCGCTCGACGCCGACACGTGCGGCGTGCCGTTGTCCGAGAACAGGTTGATCCACACCACCTGCTTGCGGATCGGCGCCTCGTAATAGTGGGCCTGGGCGTCGCTGGCCGATTCGGACACCACGCGCACCGCGGCGCGTCCGCTGCCATCGATCACGTCGACTTTGTAAATGCTGCGGTCAGACTGCACCAGGCCGTTGATGGTCAGGCGCAGGTCGGACAGGTTGCCCGAGATGACGTTGTACTCGGAAGTTTCGGCCAGCGCGCGCGCCAGGATGCGTCCGCGCTCGGCCAGCTCCTCGGCCACCTGGGCCCGGTGCGCGTACCAGGAATACCAGACGAAGGAGGTGAACAGCAGGATCACCGGCAGCATTGTGATGACGGCCATGCGCCGTCCGACGCCCCAGCCGCGCCAGAAACGCAGGTTCATTGCAGGGCCGGCGCGCGCCGCGCGAAGTTGCGGGCGGCGTCGGTCACGCGCAGGTCGAGCGAGCTGGCCACGCCTTCGTTGATGATGGTGCGGAAGTAGCGCGGGAACTGCGGTGGATCGAGTTCACCGGTGCGCACGAAGTCGGCGGCCAGCTCGGCCACCTGGGCATTGATCTCCTCGATCTCGGAATACGTGGTGGCCAGCGCGCCGACCTTGACCATGTCGGCCGAGAAGCCGATCACGCCCTGCTTGCGGCGGTAGGTCGAAAGCAGGATATTGCGCACGTTCTCGGCGTTGTAGATGTCGCTGTCGGGCAGCGCCAGCAGCGTCTCGGCGCGCGTCATGCTGTTGAGTACGTGATTCAGGTCGTCGCCCGGCGCGTACATCTGGATCTCGGTGGCGTCGTGCAGCACCGGGCGCAGGAAGGCGGTATCGGGGCCGAGCAGCACGCCGACCCGCACCGGGCGGCCATACAGCAGCTCGGCCAGGCGCATCTGGTCGTTCGGCGCCGGCTCGGCATAGATGGCGGTCATGGCCATCCGGCGCGGCTTGGGCAGGCGCGCGGTCAGGTTGCGCCACACCTGGCTCGAGGTATAGGCCGAGATCACCACGCAATCGCAACGGCGCGACAACGCATCGCGCAGCGCGGTCGGGCCGACCGCCACGTACAGCATGCGCCGCTTCTGCGCCAGCTCGGTGCGGAACGCAGCGAAGGTCGGCACCAGGCGCTTGTACAAGTCGTCGGCGATGCGGTGGGTGACGGCGCTGTCGTCGCCGGTCAGGATCTGGAAGCGGTAGCCCTGCGGCTCTTCGCGCTCGCGCTCGACCTGCTGGACGGCGTGGACGCTGCCGGCGGACAGCGCCAGCAGGAAGGCAAGGGCCAGCAGTGGTGCCAGCGCGGGCGCGCGCCGGCGGTGCCGCATCCGGCGCAGGAGGATGGCCATTGCGTCAGGGCTCGATCAGGCCGTGCTTGACCGCCAGCAAGGTGATGCTGGCCTGGCGGTGCACGCCCAGCTTTTCCTTGATCGACTGGCTGATATTGCTGATGGTCTTGGTCGACAGGTCGAGGCGCTCCGCGATCTCGGCATTGGTCATGCCCTCGGCCATGAACTTGAAGATCTCGAGTCCGCGCTCGTCGAGCTGCGACTGCGGCGTGACTTCGCCGCGCACCGCCATGCTGGCCAGGCGCGAGGCGATATGCGGCAGGAAGTACAGCTTGCCCTCGTGGGCGTGGCGCACGGCGGTGGCCAGGTCGGCCGGATCGCAATCCTTGGTGACGAAGGCGTGGGCGCCGAGGCGGTAGGTTTCCTTGATCAGGCTGTCCTGGTCGAACTGGCTCAGGAAAACGATCTTGGCCGACGGGTCGGATTTCAGGATGTCGTGGGCCGCGTCCATGCCGGTGAGCTCGGTGCCGAAGCGCATGTCGAGCACGGCCACGTCGGGGTGCTCGGCCGCGTACAACGCGGTCGCCTCGCTCGGGGTCTTGGCCTGCCCTACCACCTGCATGCCCGCCGCTTCGAGCGACATGGCGAAACCGGTCATGACGATCGGGTGGTCATCCGCGAGCATGACGCGGATGGGTTTGTTCTGTTCTGCCAATTTGATTCTCCTGGCGTAAGGCCGGTGTGCTTTGCCAGTGGCTGGCGTTGCGAAGGCCATGGCGGAAAGCCACGGCACAGTTGGGAATTATTTCATACAAGGGGCGGGAAAGCGAATGGAAAGGGGGACGGATTTCTTGATTTTTAGCATGCGGATTCGAGGCACTTCTTTTTCTTGGACGCATGGATGGCGTAGCCATCCACCCTGTGAGTGGCATTACCAGGCACTTTAGAGCGCATACGATAAGAAACAAATTTACTCGATTATAGATTTGCAAATTGCTAGTACATAGCATATATTGATTCCAACGAGCTGTAGATATGCATTCTTCCAAGGTAGTGAAACCCAGCCATCCAATCGGCGGCGGGACAAAATAAGGAGGTTGCCATGCATTTTTCTGACATCAATCACGGCGCTGGCGGCAAGGCCGGCAAGTTCGCCCTGGTGGCCGGCCTGCATGTGCTGGTGGCGATGGGCGTCATCAGTACGATGAATGCCAAGTCGATTTCGCTGCCCGCCCTGCTGGAGGACAAGCTGGTGTGGATCCAGCCTGAAGTCCCGCCGCCGGCGCCGCCGCCAGAACCGCCGACGCCGCAGGTGCAGGCTGCGCCCAAGGTGATCGTGCCGGACGTGGAGGTTGAAGTGCCTCTTCCGCCGCCAGAACAGGTAATAGAGGCAAGCAAGGAGCCGACGCCAGAACCGGCTCAACCCACGCGGTCCGACGCTGCGCCGCAGCCGGCGGCCCAGCCATCGTCGAACAACGGCCAGATGCGCGGCGCCGTCCTGGCAGATGCCAACGGCTGCGCCAAACCCGACTATCCAGTGCGCGCCGCGCGCAATGGCGAGACCGGCACCGTGACGCTTGCACTACTGGTCGGCGCCGATGGCCGGGTCCAGGACTCCCGCATCCAGTCTTCCAGCGGTTCACGCGAGCTCGACCGGGCTGCCGTGAACGCCCTGAGCCTGTGTACATTCCAGCCGGCGCTCAACGGCGGCACGGCCGAAGCCGGGTGGGCACAGCTCGCCTACGTCTGGACACTCGAATAAAACGCTTTCCGCTCTTGAGCCCGCCAATCATTTCCCGGCGGGCTTTTTTTCGTCCCCATGACGGGTGCATAGATGCCTGTGCGGACGGGATTCCGATCGACCACGACAACAAAACGGAGAGAAAACGATGGATGCAGCAAGCGCACCGCTACCGCAGATACGTGCGACAGGGTTCATGCACGCCCTTGCCGGCTGCCTCGGCCTGGCCGTCCTGGCGGTCCTTGGCTGGATGGCGTTGACCCGGCCGGGACCGCCGGCGCCGGCCGCGCAGATGACGGCGAACGGCGGGAGCGCCCGCCTGCAGGAACACACGCGGGTGCTGGCGGCCAGAGCGCGCCCGATCGCGACCGAAGGCAATGCAGAGGCGCGTGCCTACCTGGTCTTGCAGCTGCGCGCGATGGGACTGGCGCCCGCGGTACAGCGTGCTACCGTGCGCAAATCGGTGGTCCATTATTTTGGCAGCATCCACAATACGATCGGCGTCGTCCATAACGTCGTCGCCAGGATTCCCGGCCGCGCGCCGGACGCGGCGCGGCGCCCTGCCCTGCTGCTCACGACCCACTACGACAGCGGCAACGACCTGCGGGGCGCAGCGTGGAATGCGGCAAAGGGGGCGGTAACGAGCGCCGCCCTGCTCGAGACGGCGCGCATCCTGGCCGCGGCGCCGCCGGCCAACGACATCGTGCTGCTGTTCGCCGACGGGCATCACGTCGGCGCGCTGGGCGCCAAGGGTTTCGTCGAGCAGCATCCGCTGGCGCGCGGCGTCGGCCTGGCGCTCAAGTTCGATGGCGCCGGCGATGGCGCACTGCGCATGGCCGAGACGCACGGCGC
Source organism: Telluria sp. RT2P19 (assembly GCF_059685725.1). Taxonomy (NCBI): domain Bacteria; kingdom Pseudomonadati; phylum Pseudomonadota; class Betaproteobacteria; order Burkholderiales; family Oxalobacteraceae; genus Telluria; species Telluria sp. RT2P19. Next base: position 19,269 of record NZ_JCASIL010000022.1, on the reverse strand, counting down.
GGGCGGCGCGGCCCTCGATGGGTGGCTGCGCGCCGCACCCGAGCTGCGCGGCTCCTCGCTCGAGACGACACTGGCAGGCATGCTGAATGACGCACCGAATATCGGCGCGCTGGCCGGCCTGGATACGCCGGTGCTGCTGTTCGCGGGCGGTGAACGCAATCCACGGCTGTTGGGCGACGCGATGCTGCGCCTGGCGCGCAGCTACGGCGACATGCCGCTGGTGCGTGGCGCGCAGACGGCAACCGCCTATTTTTCGCTGCCCCTCGTCGGGCCGGTCCATCACCCCGCGTGGCTGGCCTGGGCGCCGGCGATCCTGTCCTGCCTGATGCTGGCCTTGGCCTGGCGCCGCCTGTTCGGCGCGGACGGCGCGCTCGAGGCGGCGCAGGGCGCCTTCGGCGTGTGCTTCCTGCTGCTTGCGGTACGTGTCGGCAGCTGGACCTGGCGCGAGGAAGTGGCCGCCGCCGGACTCGCGGGCGAGCAGCGCCTGCCGCTGATGGTCCTGATGACAGGGAGCTGCGTCTTCGTCGCCGGCCTGTATCTGCTGCGGCGCAACGTGGGCGCCGCGGCGCTGGTGCCCGGCGCGCTGGCCTGGCCGGCGCTGCTGCTGGTACCGGTGGTCTTGTTCCTGCCCGGCGCCGCCTATGTGCTGGCCTGGCCGCTGATGGCGGCGCTGGTTGCTTTCCTGGTCTTGCATTCGCACTGGGGCGAGCGCCAGGCCTTCGCGCCGCGCCTGCTGGTGCTGGTGGCCGGGCTGGCGCCGGCCGCCGCATTGTTCCCGCCGGCGCTGCGCGACGCCTGGCTCCTGCTCGCGCCGCACCACATGTATTTACCGCCGATGCTGATGGCGCTGCCGATGCTGTGCTTTGCCAGCCTGCTGCTGGTGCTGCGCATCGCGCCGGCCGTCGCCGCATTGCTGGCGCTGCTGGCCGCCGCCAGCTTCGCCGCGCCGGGACAGGCGGCGGCGCGCGACACGCAGCCGTTCGCCCCCACCGGCATCGAACAGCTGGTCTACTACAAGGACGCGAGCACCTGGCGCGCCTACTGGCTGCTGCCCGACCAGCCGCTGGGGGACTGGCGCCGGCAGTTGTTCCCCGGCCGCCAGCCGGCGATCTTCGTCGAGGTCTTCGGCTGGAACAGTCCGCGCCAGTGGTATGCCGAGGCGCCGCGCGAGGACGCGATCGCATTTCCCGAATGCCTGGCGCTGCGTAACAGCGTCGGCAAGGTGCGGCTGGGCGAGTTCACGGTGCGCTCGAAGAACCGCGCGCCGCATATCGAGCTGCGCATGTCCGGCGCCAAGGCGCTGCGCTCGCGCCTGGACGGCGTGCCGCTGACATCGAAGGAAGCGCCGTGGTCGCTCTCGCTGTACGGGATGGAAGACCGGGTGCTGCGTTTCGAGATCGAAGCCGGGCCGGATGAGATCTTCGCGATCGCGGTACAGGAACGCATGCCCGGCCTGCCGCAGCATCTTTTGCCGCCGCGCGACGCAGACAGCCCGTATTTACGGGCACCGCTGGGCATGACGATGTCGACCGATTACCTGCGATTTTATTGATGACTTGACATAGAATGTCCCGCGCACGCCACGAACGTGCCCTTCCCGATTAACGAGTTGATTACCTACGTCGCAGGATTTTATGCACAAGATCGTTTCTACCCTCGTCCTCACCGCCCTCGCCGGCAGCCTGGTATTGGCCTATCCGGCCCACGCGCAGGACCATGCCCACCATGCGCAAGCCGCGACCGTCCAGGAAGCGCCGCTGCGCACGCACCTGGCCCACCTGTCAGCCGACGCCATGGAAGGCCGCGGCACCGGCCAGCGCGGCGGCGAGATGACCGTCGCCTACCTGGAGACCCAGGCCAAGGCGGCCGGCCTGAAGCCGGTCAACGGCAACAGTTTCCGCCAGGCGGTCAAGATCGCCGGCGTGCGTTCGCTGCCGGCCAAGAGCGACATCGCCATCTCGGCCGGCGGCAAGGCGCTGCCGCTGCAGTTCGGCGCGGACTGGGTCTGGGGCCCGGGCGACGGCAAGGCCGACCACAAGCTGGATGCCGACCTGGTCTTCGTCGGCTACGGCACCGTGGCGCCGGAAGAAGGCGGCTGGAACGACTTCAAGGGCATGAACCTGAAGGGCAAGGTGCTGGTGATGATGGTGAACGACCCGATGCCGACCGCGTCGGAACCGAACCGCTTCAACGGCGAAGGCCTGACCTACTACGGCCGCTGGACCTACAAGTTCGAGGAAGCGGCGCGCCAGGGCGCGGCCGGCGCCATCCTGATCCACACCGACAAATCGGCTTCGTACGGCTGGAGCGTGGTGCAGAACAGCTGGGCCAACGCCGAGCGCTTCCAGCTCACCGAAGGCAAGGTCGGCACCGGCCTGCAGGGCTGGATGACCGACGACGCCGCACGCAAGGTGTTCGCCGCCGCCGGCCAGGACCTCGATAAACTGCGCGCCGCCGCCGAGGACAAGAACTTCAAGCCGGTGACCCTGAAGGCCCGCCTCAAGGGCAACGCGCGCGCCGAAGTGCGAAAACTCGAAGAGTTCAACGTGGCCGGCGTGGTGCCGGGCACCGATCCGGAGCTGAAGGACGAGGTGGTGATCTACAGCGCGCACTGGGATCATATGGGCAAGCAAGGCACCGAGGGCGACACGATCTTCAACGGCGCGGTCGACAATGCCTCGGGCACCGGCGCGCTGCTGGCGATGGCGGCCGAAGCCGTCAAGCATCCGGCCAAGCGCAGCCAGATGTTCCTGTGGGTCGCTGCCGAAGAGCAGGGCCTGCTGGGCAGCGCCGCCTACGTCGCCAAGCCGCTGTGGCCGATCGCCAAGACCGCCGCCAACCTGAACCTGGACAGCCTGAACTGGGTGGGCCTGGTGAAGGATGTCAGCGTGCCGGGCAGCGAGCGCACCGAACTGGGCGCGATGGCCGCGGCCACCGCCGAGGCGATGGGCTTGACCGTCGCACCGGCCAAGCCAGACCTGTCCGGCGGCTACTTCCGCAGCGACCACTTCAGCTTCGCCAAGGCCGGCGTGCCGGCCTTCTCGGTCGGCGCTGGCCGCAGCTGGGTGAAGGACGTCGAGGCCAATAACGCCAAGGCCGCGACCTACCGCGACAAGTACCACCAGGCGTCGGACGAATACGATCCGAGCTGGGACCTGTCGGGCATGGTGCAGCAGGCGCAGTACACGCTGAACCTGGGCCGCGCGGTGGCTGACGCGCCGAAGATGCCGGCGTGGAAGGAAGGCGATCCGTTCGGCAAGGCGCGCGCTGCGAAGTAAGCGCACCCCTTAAGCTTCACGTTCAGTTAGCAGTACCACATCGTTCCCGCGCAGGCGGGAACCCAGGTTGTTTGCGTTACGATAACGCTGGCACGCTTGGGTTCCGCCTCCGCGGGAACGACGCATTTGGGCCAACGATTTTCCCATCCACGGACGAAAGAGGCGAACGATGCGAGAAGAAGACCTGGTGCTCGGCGACGGGCGCACGCTGCACTTCTACGACCTGGCGCCGCCCGGCGAGCAGGAGCTGGCCGTGTTCTGGCACCACGGCACGCCAAACATCGGCCGCCCGCCCGAGCCGCTGTTCGCCCTCGCGGCACAGCTGGGCATACGCTGGATCGGCTATGACCGCCCGGCCTATGGCGGCTCGTCGGAACGTAGCGGCCGGGACGTCGCCTCGGCGGCCCTCGACGTCGAGCGCATCGCCGACCGGCTGGGCATCCGGCGCTTCGCAGTGATGGGGCATTCGGGCGGCGGGCCGCACGCGCTGGCTTGCGCCGCCCTGCTGCCCGAGCGGGTGGTGGGCGCGGTCAGCATCGCGGGCCTGGCGCCCCCCGATGCGCAGGGACTCGACTGGTTCAAGGGCATGGGCGCATACGGGGCGGCGGGGCTGCATGCGGCAGCGCAGGGGCGCGCGGCCAGGGCCTATCATGAAGCACTCGGGCTCGAATTCGACCGGGAGATGTTCACACCTGAAGACTGGGACGCGCTGGCGGGACCGTGGTCATGGTTCGACAGCGTGGTGGGACCGGCGGTAACCAAGGGGCCTGACGGCTTGATCGACGACGATATCGCCTATGTGACGCCGTGGGGATGCGATTGCACGCACATCACCTGTCCGGTGCTGTGCGTGCATGGGATGCGCGACCGCGTGGTGCCGGCACCGCACGGCGAATGGCTGGCGCAGCACTGCCGCTGGGCCGAGCTGTGGCAGCGGCCGGACGACGGGCATATCTCGGTGATGAACTATGCCGCATCGACCCTGGTATGGCTGCGCGGGCAGCTGCGCACGGATTGATCGCGGACGGCGCGCCATGCGCCGCCATCCGCTTGCAGTACAGGTCGCGGCTTACTGGATCACGCCGCAAGCCATGCGGCCGCCTCCGCCACCCAGTGGCGCCGGGTGATCGGAGTGATTGTCGCCGCCGACGTGGACCATCAGGGCCTTGCCCTTGATGTCCGACATTTTCAGGCGCGGGGCCAGGACCGGGTTGGTGGCGACGCCCTTGGCGTCGACTGTCAGCGCAGGCAGGTCGCCCAGGTGGCCATCGCCCCATGGGGTACCGTGCTTGCCGGTATTGGCAGGATCGAGGTGGCCGCCCGCGGCGCCGGCCGGCACGGTCTTGCCATCTTTCTGGTTCGGTGCGCAGCTGCCGTTGGCGTGGATGTGGAAGCCGTGCAGGCCTGGCGTCAATTCCTTGAGGTCGGGCGTGAACACCACGCCGTACTTGGTTTCGCTGAGCGTCACGGTGCCCACGGTGGCGCCATCGCCTTTGTCGGTGGCCAGCTTGAGGGTCACGGTGTTATCGGCGGCACTGGCGGTAGCGCATACGGCGCTCAGCAGGACGGCACTCATCCATCGCATTTTCATGTTTGCTCCTTCGAAGATCTACAGGATAGAAAAAAGCCAACCTAGTGTAGATCATTCTCATGCGTAGGGGTGTCCTGCTGACTTGGGCCGTTTGCCGGGCCGGATTGATTCCGTGCGCCCACCTGTTCCCACGGTCCTTGCTTTTCATCAGCGCTCAGCCATGCCGTTTTATTACAGTGGGCATGGCGCCAAAGCACCTATCTGGAGCGTGTCGATGAGTGAGATACTGTTTCAAGACAAACGAGGTTTTTTCATCCTGCCACAGAAATACGAAGGCGGCGGCTACTATACCTACGGAACACCACGGCGTGGCCGAGGGCAGTACGCACACTCGCGGATGATTACGATGCTGCTTTCGGTAGCACATCAATGGAGCCAGTTCGATGCTCGTAAGTTCGGAGTTGGAAACATAAGCCTTGCCGATGGTACTGAGTTCAAGCCACATCGGTCGCATCGGGACGGGCTTCAAGTAGACGTGCGCGCCTTGAGAGAAGATGGTCGCGAGACGCCATGCAGCATCTTTGACGGCCAGTATGATCGAGCAGCTACCGCCATGCTTATCGGTCTATTTCAGCGTCATCCATTCGTTCACCGAGTACTCTTCAATGACACTACCATTGTGGGTATCCGACCAGGTCGGGGCCACAACGACCACTTTCATGTTGAACTGGCTAAAGGCGGGCAATGAATATTCAGCGGTACTATCCACTGTTGTTTGTACTTGTACTCCCGGCCACTTCAGCCGCTGACGACCTTGGGCCGTATAAGCAGGCGACCGCATCATATTGGATATACGGTGGGGGACTTGGCGACCCCACGACTCCCACGTCGAAGGATAAGAAGATAGCGCTCTCTATCGAAGGCAACGCCGCCAAGCAGATTTTTGAGGCAATTGGGCCGGATAAAAAAGATGTGTGCAGTGAAGGAAGTGAAACACGCTTTCGTAGCAGAGATAACGAAAACCTTACCTGCACAAGTAGCAAGGAGAACACCTACACCTGCAGCTTCGGGTTCGATCTTGTCAGCGGCAAAAGCATTGGCGGGAGCATCTGCTGATCTAGTTCATATGCGCGTCCCCAAGCCAGAAGAGCGCACGTTTAAGGGTCGGCGAATTTGAACGTTCACGGCTTGCTACGCTCACTGCACATCGCCACGCCCTGCTTCCCGCAATTCTGAAAGGACGTCATGCCTGAGCGCATTTGCCCAGCATGCCATGCGGATGATACCGAAGCGATCGAGTCAGTGGGCCGGAAAGACCTGATCCACAGCTACGCTCAGAAAGACATCGACGTCAGCGCCTATCTCCCCGGCAGCAGCATCACCCTATGCCACTGCAACCATTGCGAGCTCGGCTTCTTCGTAAGCGACCAGCCGCCCCACCTTCTACTGCAGCTCAGCTCAGCGTATTGTCCCCAAACGGCAATAGCGAATCGATTTCGCTGTTCAGGCAGGTCGGCAAGGCGACCAGGATGCCAGCCAACGCGCTGGGTCAACGCCGTTGAGCTTGGCGGTGGCGACAAGGTCTGGAGTCATCTCGATAAAAAAACGGCACCCGTAGGTGCCGTTTTCATAAGCCATCAGGCTAAGATTGCCGAAGCGATCACTCGCCGTCGTTGTGCTGCTCAGCCGAAGCCTGCGCAGTCTGCTGGTCTTCCATCGCCTGCAGCTCGGCAGCCATATTGGCCTTCTCTTGCTGCAGCAGTGCCTGGCGCTCTTCCGCTTCCCACACTTCCTTCTCCTTGCGGGCGCGGTGGAATGCCAGACCGGTACCGCCAGGGATCAGGCGGCCGACGATGACGTTCTCTTTCAGGCCGCGCAGACCGTCGCGCTTGCCCATGATCGCCGCTTCGGTCAGCACGCGGGTGGTTTCCTGGAACGATGCGGCCGAGATGAACGAGTCGGTCGACAGCGATGCCTTGGTAATACCCAGCAGCACGTTTTCGTACGTGGCCGGCAGCTTGCCGGCTGCGGTGACCTTGTCGTTTGCATCCAGCAGTTCCGAACGTTCCACCTGCTCGCCGACGATGTAGTCGGTGTCGCCTGCTTCGGTGATCTGAACACGACGCAGCATCTGGCGAACGATCACCTCGATGTGCTTGTCGTTGATCTTCACGCCCTGCAGACGGTACACGTCCTGCACCTCGTCCACGATGTAGCGCGCCAGCGCTTCGATACCCAGCAGGCGCAGGATGTCTTGCGGATCGGCCGGGCCGTCCACGATCATCTCGCCCTTGTTCACCACCTGGCCGTCGTGCACCAGCACTTGCTTGTCCTTGGTAATCAGGAACTCGTGCTTGTTGCCGTCCATGTCGGTGATTTCCAGGCGCTGCTTGCCCTTGGTCTCTTTACCGAACGCCACAGTACCGGTGACTTCCGCCAGCATGCCCGCGTCTTTCGGCGAACGTGCTTCGAACAGTTCGGCGACGCGCGGCAGACCACCGGTAATGTCGCGGGTCTTCTGCGATTCGGTCGGGATACGTGCCAGCACTTCACCCACGGTCGCTTGCTGACCGTCCTTGACCATGATCAGCGCGCCGACCTGGAAACCGATCGTCACGGCGTGTTCGGTGCCGGCGATCTTGACTTCCTGGCCTTCTTCGTTCAGCAGCTTGACCTGTGGACGCAGCACCTTGCCCGAACCACGACGCTTCGGATCGATTGCCACCAGGGTCGACAGGCCGGTCACTTCGTCGACCTGGCGAGCGACGGTGACGCCCTCTTCCACGTTCTCGAACTTGATCGTACCGGCATACTCGGTGATGATCGGACGGGTCAGCGGATCCCAGGTCGCCAGGGCGAGGCCGGCCTTGACGGTCTGGCCGTCCTTGACCAGCAGGGTCGCGCCGTACGGCACCTTGTGACGCTCGCGCTCACGGCCGTGGTCGTCGGTGATCAGCACTTCGCCCGAACGAGTAATGACGATTTGCGCGCCCTTGCCGTTGGTGACGTAACGCATGGTCGCGGTGAAGCGGACCGTACCGTTCGACTTGGCTTCGACCGACGATGCCACTGCCGCGCGCGATGCCGCACCACCGATGTGGAAGGTACGCATGGTCAGCTGGGTACCCGGCTCACCGATCGACTGCGCTGCAACGACACCGACTGCTTCGCCGCTGTTGACCAGCATGCCGCGGCCCAGGTCGCGGCCGTAGCACTTGGCGCACAGGCCGAAGCGCGTGTCGCAGTTCAGCGGGGTGCGGACCTTCACTTCGTCGATGCCGACGCGTTCGATCTCTTCGACCATGTCTTCGTCCAGCAGGGTGCCGGCTTCGTACAGGGTTTCCTGGGTTTCAGGATTGACGACATCGGTGCCCGTCACGCGGCCGAGGATACGGTCGCGCAGCGCTTCGATGACTTCACCACCTTCGACCAGCGCCTTCATGTGGGTGCCGTTGTTGGTGCCGCAATCGTCTTCGATCACCACCAGATCTTGCGTCACGTCCACCAGACGACGGGTCAGGTAACCCGAGTTCGCGGTCTTCAGTGCCGTATCCGCCAGACCTTTACGAGCGCCGTGGGTCGAGATGAAGTACTGCAGAACGTTCAGACCTTCGCGGAAGTTCGCGGTAATCGGCGTTTCGATAATCGAACCGTCCGGTTTCGCCATCAGGCCGCGCATACCCGCCAGCTGGCGAATCTGGGCTGCCGAACCACGGGCGCCCGAGTCGGCCATCATGTAAATCGCGTTGAACGATTCCTGGGTGCCTTCGGTGCCGTCGCGCTTGGTGACCGGCTCGATCTTGAGCTGGTCCATCATCGCCTTGCCGACTTCATCCGAGGTCTTGCCCCAGATGTCGACGACCTTGTTGTAACGCTCGCCGGCGGTGACCAGACCCGAGGCGTACTGCTGCTCGATCTGTTTCACTTCGGCTTCGGCGGTCGCGATCATACCCTTCTTGACGTCCGGGATCAGCATGTCGTCGACAGCGATCGAGATACCGGCGCGCGTTGCCAGGCGGAAGCCCGACTGCATCAGCTTGTCGGCGAAGACGACGGTCGCACGCAGGCCGCACTTGCGGAACGACGTGTTGATCAGCTTCGAGATCTCTTTCTTCTTGAGCGAGCGGTTCAGCACCGAGAACGGCAGGCCTTTCGGCAGGATCTCGGACAGGATCGCACGACCAACGGTGGTCTCGTAGCGGGTCAGGGTCTGGTCGAAGCCGCCTTCGGCGTTGCGTGGGTATTCCACGATACGCACGGTGATGCGGGTCGCCAGTTCGACTTCCTTGTTGTCGTACGCGCGGATGACTTCCGACACGTCCGGGAACATCATGCCCTCGCCCTTGGCGTTGATCGCCTCGCGCGACGCGTAGTACAGACCCAGCACGATATCCTGGGACGGCACGATCGATGGTTCGCCGTTCGATGGGAACAGGATGTTGTTCGACGCCAGCATCAGCGTACGTGCTTCCATCTGCGCTTCGATCGACAGCGGGACGTGGACTGCCATCTGGTCACCGTCGAAGTCGGCGTTGAACGCCGCGCAGACCAGCGGGTGCAGCTGGATGGCCTTGCCTTCGATCAGGACTGGCTCGAACGCCTGGATACCGAGACGGTGCAGCGTAGGCGCACGGTTCAGCATGATCGGATGTTCTTTGATGACTTCTTCCAGGATGTCCCAAACGACAGGTTCCTGGATCTCTACCAGCTTTTTAGCGGCCTTGATGGTGGTCGCGAGACCCATCAGTTCCAGCTTGTTGAAGATAAAGGGTTTAAAGAGCTCGAGGGCCATCAGCTTCGGCAGGCCGCACTGGTGCAGTTTCAGCTGCGGACCGACCACGATGACCGAACGGCCCGAGTAGTCGACGCGCTTGCCCAGCAAGTTCTGACGGAAACGACCGCCCTTACCCTTGATCATCTCGGCCAGCGACTTCAGCGGACGCTTGTTGGCGCCGGTCATCGCTTTACCGCGACGGCCGTTGTCCAGCAGCGAGTCGACCGCTTCCTGCAGCATGCGCTTTTCGTTACGCGTAATGATCTCTGGCGCGCGCAGTTCCATCAGGCGCTTCAGGCGGTTATTACGGTTGATGACGCGGCGATACAGGTCGTTCAGGTCGGACGTGGCGAAACGGCCACCGTCCAGAGGGACGAGCGGACGCAGCTCCGGCGGCAGGACCGGGAGCACTTCCATGATCATCCATTCAGGCTTGATGCCCGAACGCTGGAACGCCTCGAGCACTTTCAGGCGCTTGGCGTATTTCTTGATCTTGGCTTCGGATTTCGATTCCTTGAGTTCCACGCGCAGGGCTTCGGCATCGCGGTGGATGTCGATCGAGCGCAGCAGTTCACGGATACCTTCGGCGCCCATGAAGGCGGTGAAGTCGTCGCCGTACTCTTCGTACTTGGCGGCATAGTCGTCTTCCGACATGATCTGGCTCTTCTTGAGCGGAGTCATGCCAGGATCGGTCACCACGTATGCTTCGAAGTACAGCACGCGCTCGATGTCGCGCAGCGTCATGTCCAGAACCATGCCCAGACGCGACGGCAGCGATTTCAGGAACCAGATGTGGGCGACCGGCGAAGCCAGTTCGATGTGGCCCATGCGCTCGCGGCGCACCTTGGCCAGGGTCACTTCAACGCCGCACTTCTCGCAGATCACACCGCGGTGCTTCAGGCGCTTGTACTTGCCGCACAGGCATTCGTAGTCCTTGATCGGGCCAAAGATCTTGGCGCAGAACAGGCCGTCGCGCTCGGGCTTGAACGTACGGTAGTTGATGGTCTCTGGCTTCTTGACTTCGCCAAACGACCACGAACGGATTTTCTCAGGCGACGCCAGGCCAATCTTGATGGCGTCGAAACTTTCGTTTTGCTGAACTTGCTTGAATAGATCGAGCAGTGCTTTCATGTATCACTCCAAAGGTGATTGATTCTGTACTGAATACTACTACCGCCAGCTTCTCACCGATTTTCGCCGGTGCTTGCGCGCCCCGCCAACCCCTAAAAGCGTCATTCCCGCGCAGGCGGGAATCCAAGTTTGCCGGCGAACCACCGGGCTTAGGCTCCCGCCTGCGCGGGAACGACGTCAGAGGAGCAGCAGGCCGGGCCCGAAGGCTGGCGGCCATGCTGGCCCTGCTTAGTTGCGCTCGAGATCGATGTCGATACCCAGCGAACGGATTTCCTTGACCAGCACGTTGAACGATTCCGGCATGCCGGCGTCGATCACGTGGTCGCCCTTGACCAGGTTCTCGTACACCTTGGTACGGCCGTTCACGTCATCCGACTTCACGGTCAGCATCTCTTGCAGCACATACGATGCGCCGTACGCTTCCAGTGCCCACACCTCCATCTCACCGAAGCGCTGGCCACCGAACTGGGCTTTACCGCCCAGCGGCTGCTGCGTCACCAGCGAGTATGGACCGGTCGAACGGGCGTGCATCTTGTCGTCGACCAGGTGGTGCAGCTTCAGCATGTGCATGAAGCCGACGGTAACCTTGCGCTCGAACGCTTCGCCGGTGCGGCCGTCGAACATGGTGACCTGGTTCTTCGACGGCGTCATGCCCAGGTGGGCAGCGATGTCGTCAGGGAACGCCAGGTCCAGCATGCGGCGGATGTCTTCCTCGTGGGCGCCGTCGAACACCGGGGTCGCGAACGGCACGCCGTTCTTGAGGTTCGCCGACAGGGTCAGGATTTCTTCATCGCTGAAGCTGTCCAGGTCTTCCTTGCGGCCGGTTTCGTTGTAGATCTTGCCCAGGAAGGTGCGCAGGTCTGCCGCCTTCGCTTGCGCCTGCAGCATTTCGCCGATGCGCCAGCCCAGGCCCTTGGCTGCCCAACCGAGGTGGGTTTCCAGGATCTGACCGACGTTCATACGCGACGGAACGCCCAGCGGGTTCAGCACGACGTCGGCTGGACGGCCGTCCGCCATGAACGGCATGTCTTCCACCGGCACGATACGCGAGACCACACCCTTGTTACCGTGGCGGCCCGCCATCTTGTCGCCCGACTGCAGGCGGCGCTTGACGGCCAGGTAGACCTTGACCATCTTTTGCACGCCAGGCTGCAGCTCGTCGCCCTGGGTCAGCTTCTTGCGCTTTTCTTCAAAGGCCAGGTCGAACTGGTGACGCTTCTCGTTGATCGATTCCTTGATCGCCTCCAGGGCGTTCGCGGTGTCGTCCTCAGCCGGGCGGATGTCGAACCAGTGGAACTTGTCCAGGTCGGCCAGGTATTCCGAAGTGATCGCCGCGCCCTTGGCCAGCTTCTTCGGACCGCCGTTGACGATCTTGCCGACCAGCATACGCTCCAGACGCTCGAAGGCGTCGCCCTCGACAATACGCATCTGGTCGTTCAGGTCCAGGCGGAAGCGCTTGAGTTCATCGTCGATGATCTGCTGGGCGCGCTTGTCGCGCTGGATGCCTTCGCGGGTGAACACCTGGACGTCGATCACGGTGCCGACCATGCCCGAAGGCACGCGCAGCGAGGTGTCTTTCACGTCCGACGCTTTTTCGCCGAAGATCGCGCGCAGCAGTTTTTCTTCAGGCGTCAGCTGGGTCTCGCCTTTCGGGGTGACCTTACCGACCAGCACGTCGCCGGCCTGCACTTCGGCGCCGATGTAGACGATGCCCGATTCATCCAGGCGCGCCAGCTGGTTTTCCGCCAGGTTCGAGATGTCGCGGGTGATTTCTTCCGCGCCCAGCTTGGTGTCGCGCGCGACCACCGACAGCTCTTCGATGTGGATCGAGGTATAGCGGTCGTCCTTGACCACGTTTTCCGAGATCAGGATCGAATCCTCGAAGTTCAGGCCGTTCCATGGCATGAACGCCACCAGCATGTTCTGGCCCAGTGCCAGTTCGCCCAGGTCGGTCGATGCGCCGTCGGCAATCACGTCGCCACGGGCAACGCGGTCGCCAACCTGCACGATCGGACGCTGGTTGATGTTGGTGTTCTGGTTCGAACGGGTGTACTTGATCAGGTTGTAGATGTCGACGCCGACTTCGCCAGCCTGCGCTTCATCGTCGTTTACGCGGATCACGACACGGCCCGCATCGATGTAGTCGACCACACCGCCACGCAGCGCCTGCACGGTGGTGCCCGAGTCGACCGCCACGGTGCGCTCGATGCCGGTACCGACGACGGCTTTCTCTGGACGCAGGCAAGGCACGGCCTGGCGCTGCATGTTGGCGCCCATCAGTGCACGGTTCGCGTCATCGTGTTCCAGGAACGGGATCAGCGATGCTGCGACCGACACGATCTGGCCCGGCGCCACGTCCATGTACTGGATGCGCTCTGGCGAAACGAGGATCGTTTCGCCGGCTTCACGTGCCGACACCAGTTCGTCGACCAGGCGGCCTTCGTCGTTGATCGCGGCGTTCGCCTGGGCGATGATGTAGCGGCCTTCTTCGATCGCCGACAGGTATTCGATCTTGTCGGTGACCTTGGAATCGTCGACCTTGCGGTACGGGGTTTCCAGGAAGCCGTATTCGTTCAGGCGGGCGTACAGGGCCAGCGAGTTGATCAGGCCGATGTTCGGGCCTTCAGGCGTTTCGATCGGGCACACGCGGCCGTAGTGGGTCGGGTGCACGTCGCGCACCTCGAAGCCGGCGCGTTCGCGCGTCAGGCCGCCCGGCCCCAGTGCCGAGACGCGACGCTTGTGGGTCACTTCCGACAGCGGGTTGGTCTGGTCCATGAACTGCGACAGCTGCGACGAACCGAAGAATTCGCGGATCGCGGCCGAGATCGGCTTGCTGTTGATCAGGTCGTGCGGCATCAGGTTGTCCGCTTCGGCCTGGCCGAGGCGTTCCTTGACGGCGCGCTCGACGCGCACCAGGCCGGCACGGAACTGGTTCTCAGCCAGTTCGCCGACGCAACGCACGCGCCGGTTACCCAGGTGATCGATGTCGTCGACTTCGCCGCGGCCATTGCGCAGCTCGACCAGGATCTTGATCACGGCCAGGATGTCGTCGTTCGACAGCGTCATGTCGCCGGTCAGTTCGTCACGGCCGATACGGCGGTTGAACTTCATGCGGCCGACAGCCGACAGGTCGTAGCGTTCAGGCATGTAGAACAGGCCGTTGAACAGGGCTTCGACCGACTCTTCGGTTGGCGGTTCGCCAGGACGCATCATGCGATAGATCGCCACGCGCGCGGCGGTCTGGTCGGCGGTGTCGTCGGTGCGCAGGGTTTGCGAGATGTAGGCGCCCTGGTCCAGATCGTTGGTGTACAGCGTCTGGATGTCGGTCACGCTGGCGTCGCGCAGCTTGCCCAGCAGTTCTTCGGTCAGCTCGTCGTTGGCCACGGCGATGATTTCACCCGTGTCCTGGTCGACGATGTTGCGAGCCAGCACGCGGCCCAGCAGGTAGTCTTCTGGGACCGAGATCGACTTGATGCCGGCCGCTTCGATGTCACGGACGTGCTTGGCGTTGATGCGCTTGTCCTTGGTGACGATGGTCTTGCCCGACTTCGGATCGACGATGTCGAAGCGCGCGACTTCGCCGCGCAGGCGTTCGGAGACGAACTCGAGTTCGCCGCCATCGTTGCGCAGGGTGAAGTTGTCGAAGACGAAGAAGTTCGCCAGGATCTGCTCCGGCGTCATGCCGATCGCCTTCAGCAGGATCGTGACCGGCATCTTGCGGCGACGGTCGACGCGGAAGAACAGGATGTCCTTCGGATCGAACTCGAAGTCGAGCCACGAGCCGCGGTAAGGGATGATACGTGCCGAGAACAGCAGCTTGCCCGACGAGTGGGTCTTGCCGCGGTCGTGTTCGAAGAACACGCCTGGCGAACGGTGCAGCTGGGAGACGATGACGCGCTCGGTGCCGTTGATCACGAACGAACCGTTCGTGGTCATCAGCGGCAGCTCGCCCATGTAGACTTCCTGCTCTTTCATTTCCTTGACGACCGGCTTGGTCGGCGATTCCTTGTCCAGGATCACCAGACGCACCTTGGCGCGCAGCGGCGACGCGAAGGTCAGGCCACGTTGCTGGCACTCTTTCACGTCAAACGCAGGGTCACCCAGCACATACGACAGGAATTCGAGGCGCGCAAAACCATTGTGCGACACGATAGGGAAAATCGAGGAGAAGGCCGATTGCAGGCCTTCGTTCTTGCGCGAGGACGGAGCGAATTCGGCCTGCAGGAAGTTCTCGTAGGATTCCAGCTGGGTAGCCAGCAGGTAGGGAACGTTGTGAACGTTGGCGCGCTTCGCGAACGACTTGCGAATGCGCTTCTTCTCAGTAAATGAGTAGTGCATGGACACTCCGTGAGTGACAGAAAGGATGGAGAATTCAGGGATTGCCAGTGGCGAACGCCACTACCACACGCAAGGCCTGAAGTCTCTTACTCTTTCGCGCCAGATGAAAAGGACAAGCAAACTGCTGTGATACGATGCTGCTGAAACGGTATTACCTGTTCCCTGTCGCCACTAGATTCTGACGTTTGCCGCAGGGACGACAAAAGAGCCAAAGCCGCAATTCCCGCCTTCCGGCAGGTTTTGCAAGCTTTGACTCCCGCGCTGGGCACTTTTAGCAAGTGCCCGGTGCATATGTATTACTTCAGCTCGGCCTTGGCGCCAGCGTCTTCCAGCTTCTTCTTAGCGGCTTCAGCGTCAGCTTTTGGCAGGGCTTCTTTCACGGTCTTCGGTGCGCCATCGACCACGTCTTTGGCTTCTTTCAGGCCCAGACCGGTGATTTCGCGGACGGCCTTGATGACGCCGACCTTGTTCGCGCCGACTTCGGTCAGAACGACGTTGAATTCGGTCTGCTCTTCAGCAGCAGCTGCGCCGCCAGCGGCGCCGCCAGCTGCCGGTGCTGCCATTGCAGCGGCCGACACGCCGAACTTCTCTTCGAATGCCTTGACCAGTTCGTTCAGGTCCATGACGGACATTTCGCTCACTGCGTTCAGGATATCGTCTTTGCTAATTGCCATTTGAAACTCCAGTTTTGATGTGTATGTAGTTCAGTTAGTACTTGAGAAAAAAGGCTGTGCTTAAATCAAGCAGCAGCGGTTTCTTCGGCTGCAGGAGCAGCTTCCGAACCTTCGCCTTTTTTCGCTGCCAGTGCAGCCAGACCACGTGCAAAGCCCGACACCGGAGCCAGCATGACGCCCAACAGCTGCGAGATGAGGACTTCACGGGATGGGATGCTTGCCAACGCGGTAACACCAGCTACGTCGAGCTGCTTACCTGCGTAGTTACCGGCTTTGATGACCAGCTTGTCGTTGGTTTTAGCGAAGTCATTGATGACTTTTGCTGCAGCAACGGCGTCGTCCGAGATCGAGTAGATCAGCGGACCGGTCATGGAATCAGCCAGCGAGGCAAACTGCGTGCCTTCGACAGAGCGACGAGCCAGCGTGTTCTTCAGAACACGCAGGTACACGCCCTGGGCACGTGCGGTTGCACGGAGCTTGGTCAAGTGACTAACCTGGATGCCACGGTACTCAGCCACGACGATGGTTTGCGCAGTTGCTACTTTTGCGGAAACTTCTTCGACGACGACCTTTTTGTCATTCAGATTAAGACCCACGGTCAATCTCCTTAAATGATAGGGACGAGATGTCCTTATCGGTTCGAACACACGGCGTCCGAAGTTAAGAAGTCTTAAAACTGGGCGGATACATTCACACAGCTGGACTACAAAACTTGTTCGGGTACACCATCTGCGTTGGGTGGTCTATTAACCGTCAGCTCAACCTCTGCCTTCGGCCCAACGGTCTTTGATTGCCTGCCGGAGCGGTGTTCAGCCCCGGCAGCCCAAAGATGCGCCCTGCATTACACAGGGACTTAATACGGTAGAGCCTGGATCCCCGCCAAGGCGCCCGGCCAGGGCGGGGACGACGTGAACGCTAGGCGCCCACGTCGCTTGGATCCAGTTAGGCAGCAGCCGAGATCGAAGCGTGATCGACACGGACGCCAGCGCCCATGGTCGACGACAGGGCGACCTTACGCAGGTACACGCCTTTCGAGGTGGCCGGCTTGGCCTTGTTCAGGGCGTCGATCAGGGCGACCAGGTTGGTCTTCAGATCTGCGTCGCTGAACGACTTGCGGCCGATGGTCGCGTGGACGATACCTGCCTTGTCGGTACGGTACTGGACCTGACCGGCTTTGGCGTTCTTGACGGCGGTAGCGACGTCAGGGGTCACGGTGCCGACCTTCGGATTCGGCATCAGGCCGCGTGGGCCCAGGATCTGACCCAGGGTACCGACGATACGCATGGTGTCCGGCGAAGCGATGACGATGTCGAACGGCATGTCGCCGGCCTTCACGCGCTCTGCCAGGTCTTCCATGCCGACCACGTCGGCGCCGGCTGCCTTGGCAGCTTCAGCCTTGTCGCCCGAAGCGAACACGGCGACGCGCACGGTCTTGCCGGTGCCAGCTGGCAGCACGACCGAACCGCGAACCACCTGGTCCGACTTCTTCGGGTCCACGCCCAGTTGAACGGCGACGTCGATCGACTCGTTGAACTTGGCGGTGGCGAATTCCTTGATGATCGACACAGCGTTGTCGAACTCGTAGACCTTGTTACGGTCAACTTTTGCTTTGATTGCTTTGACGCGCTTGGACAGCTTAGCCATTACAGACCCTCCACCGTGATGCCCATCGAACGTGCCGAGCCAGCGATGATACGCACTGCTGCGTCCATGTCGGCGGCGGTCAGGTCCGGCTGCTTGGTTTTTGCGATTTCTTCGGCTTGAGCGCGGGTCAGCGACGCAACCTTGTCGGTGTGCGGCTTGGCCGAACCCTTGGTGATGCCGGCGGCCTTCTTGATCAGGTAGGTTGCCGGCGGGGTCTTCATCACGAAGGTGAACGACTTGTCGGCGAACGCGGTGATCACGACCGGGATTGGCATGCCTGGCTCGACACCCTGGGTCTGGGCGTTGAACGCCTTGCAGAATTCCATGATGTTCAGACCGCGCTGACCCAGTGCTGGACCGATCGGTGGGGATGGGTTTGCCTTACCAGCTGGAACTTGCAGCTTGATAAAGCCAATGATTTTCTTTGCCATGAAAGGCTCCTATCTTTGACTTGAGTAGTAGCGCCCCACCACGACTACTCGTCTCGGCGGGGCTCCTCTTACCGGATTCCGCCTACCTGCTGCGACGCTCCGATTGTAGCGTTTAGACTTTTTCCACCTGCCCGAACTCCAGTTCCACCGGAGTCGCGCGGCCGAAGATGGTGACTGAGACACGCACCTTCGATTTTTCGTAGTTCACTTCCTCGACGTTGCCGTTGAAATCGGTGAACGGGCCCTCTTTGATCCGGACCTGCTCGCCCACTTCGTACAGCACTTTCGGACGAGGCTTCTCGACACCCTCTTGCACCTGCTGCATGATCTTGTCGATCTCGCGCGCTGGGATCGGGGTCGGCTTGTTCGATTTGCCGCCGATGAAGCCGGTGACCTTGCTGGTGTTTTTCACCAGGTGCCAGGTTTCGTCGGTCATTTCCATCTCAACCAGCACGTAGCCCGGGAAGAAGCGGCGCTCGGAAACGGCTTTGGTTCCGTTGCGCATCTCGACGACTTCCTCGGTCGGCACCAGGATCTGGCCGAACTGTTCTTGCATGCCCGCGCGCTCGACGCGTTCGTTCAGGGCGCGCATCACGCTCTTTTCCATGCCCGAATAGACATGGACGACGTACCAGCGCTTGTTGCTGACCGGGACGCTCAGCGGTGCAGCAGCGTTCGAATCCGAAGCGCCAACCGCCGGAACTTCTTCCGGCGCTGCATTGTCTTGCACGTTATCGCTCATGTTATTTCCAACCCAGGACAAAGTCGTACAACAGGAGCTCGAGAAGTTTATCCGTGCCCCACAGGAAAATCGCCATCACGACCACGAAGGCGAACACGATGCCGGTGATCTGCATGGCTTCGCGGCGGGTAGGCCAGACGACCTTCTTGGTCTCGCGCACCGACTCCTTGGCAAAGCTCAGGAAATCACGGCCGGTAGTGGAAGTCCACAAAAGCAGGACAGCAAAAACTAAACCAGCCACGAGGGCGCCTGCGGCGACCAAGGCTGGTTTGTTCTGGCCAGTCAGGTAGAAGAACCCGACGACGCCTGCAATCGTTGCAACCACCGCCAGCGCGACCTTGAACTTGTCATTCGAGGTGCTGACAGTTTGCACGGATTGATTAGACATTCTTCTTTACTTTCGGTGCCTGGCACCAGAATTCGGTGGCAGGGGCGGAGGGAATCGAACCCGCGACCTTCGGTTTTGGAGACCGACGCTCTGCCAATTGAGCTACACCCCTACGAAAACTTTCCTGCTGAATCCAGCATTATACAGCAAGCGCGCGCTCGCTGGCAATGCTGTTTGAGGGAAACAGAACTACTTCCGTTTCCCTCGATCGCCACTTACTTAGGCGATGATCTTGGCAACCACGCCGGCGCCGACGGTACGGCCACCTTCGCGGATCGCGAAGCGCAGACCTTCTTCCATCGCGATCGGAGCGATCAGCTTGACGGTGATCGAGACGT